>JANXQO010000052.1 GCA_025353485.1 Chitinophagales bacterium | reverse complement strand
TAGTCATTTTCAAACAGATAATTCTCAATCATTACAACTTTGCCTGTAATTCTGACATCCTTAAATCGAACTCACGTTATTTTAGTAAGTCGTCTTTTTATTTTGTCTTCCTGTCTCTGTAATTTCTGTAAATATTTTTCTGTTTGTTTGGTTAACTTATCATCAAGGAAAGAAATCTTCTTGTCAACTTTTGAAAGATATTTTTCGGGAAGCTCTGCAATGGTATTCAGAACCGAATCCCCTTTTTGTGAAAAGCAGGGAAAGGATAATAGCAGCAGCAAGGTAAACAACGGCAACAGTCTCATCGCAGGTTTTGAATGAAAGAGTAATGTTGAGGATTTTGTTTGGGAAGAAAAAGCGTATTAATTCATTTTCTTCCCGTACTAATACGGGATGGTTTATCAACTATTAAATGTATGTGCGCTACCATTTTGGATTCTCATCACTGTGATCCATCCTCCTGATCAGGCTTTCTTTCAGCTGGTCAAGAAATGTCGTACGGCTCATCTTACGGATTCTTATTTCCTGAAACGTCCTGTAAAAATTTCCCAGTTTCACATTGAATATATTTTCAAAATGAGAGGCAAGTTCTTTTACATCAATGGCTCCGTTGTTACAGGATCCGTTTGTCTGCAGTGCATACAAAAGCTCTATCAGGGCTGCTTTGGAGCCAGTCCATGTAATTGGGTGCTCGGCACCTTTGGGATATACTGAATTAATAGAATTAATGAGAAAGGTTGATAGCCTGTTATAGGCAAGCAGTTTGGCAAGCTTGTTATCATAAACAGTTGTAAAGATTTGATCGCCATATTCCGCAGCAGTAAGTGACAACCAAAGATCCGGTGGCTTTCTTACAAAATAGATCTCATCGAACAGGCAGGAACCCGAGCGGTAATACAAAAGAAAGTCCTTATTGCTCTCAATATATTTTTGAATGCCCGAGAGTTCGGTAATGAAATATTCATTTTTATCCTCTGACAATCCAACCGGAAGGTTGGAAACAATTTTAAAAATATTCTGAGTGTAAAATAATTCGGTAAAAAATTTCGGTTTTATAATTTTAAAAAATTGGATCTCTTCTCCCGTATTTTCAAACTGATAATTACTGATGAACATTCTTAACTTCTCAATCAGCCGGAGCATTATGACAGAAACATTTTTTGCTCCTTCAATTGTCTCAATGTCTTCCTCAGCTGTGAGTGTCTCCATTTCTTCGAAGAGGCTTTTTGAAAATTCTTCCACCTGCATAACTCATCATTTAATCCGGTCATAACCAATTTAAAATTATAAAGTTTACCTGCACCTGCCTCTTGATGTTTGTCAATAATTTTAATGTCGATATTGTTATGATACATAGTAAAGCATTTATTTCAAGACCGGCAATCTTATCTAAAAATTGTTTTTGTTTTATCCTTTTTCTTTTCTGCTTTAACCAACTCTTTAAAGACAACATTCTTATATTCCTTCCTTCATCATCTTCATATACTGAATGGTCCGGTCAAAATAAAATTGACTTAAAAAAAGAAGAAGATACATCCGGTTATATTTATCCGGACTTCTGCCTTTCTGGATTTCACTTAAGCGGTTTCTTTGCTATTGTTATTTTTTAAATAAATAATCGGATTTTTTCCGATTATCAATATTTATTTTTACATTACATAATGAATTTCAACCAGGCTATAATTCCGTATGCAACAAAACCGATATCCTACCATTTGGTGAGGTCGTTGTTAAAGGAATACAAAAGGCCAAATGATAAGATCAATGAGCTCGTTAAACAGGGGATTCTTACTCCTTTAAAAAAAGGGTTATATATGACAGGCCCCATAGTAACACCCCACCCGGATCCTTTTTTGATAGCGAACCACATTTGGGGTCCCAGTTATGTATCTCTTGACACGGCCCTCTCCTGGCACGGGTTCATACCGGAAAAAGTGTTTGGTATATCATCGGTTACACTCAAAACAAGCCACACATTCTCAACTCCCGCAGGAAGGTTCGATTACATTCATATGCGTACACCATACTATACTTTTGGAATATCGCAGCTGCAACTGGGCGAAGATCAGTTTGCAATGATAGCCACACCTGAAAAAGCGCTATGTGACAAGATAATAACTACCTCCGGAATACTTTTCAGAAGCCCTAAAAATGTAATGGAGTACCTTACTGAAAACCTGAGAATAGATGAATCCATGCTTCGTTCACTGAATATCCGCAAGCTGAAGGAATGGATACCTTCAGCCCAAAAGAAAAAAACTTTACTAATGATGATAAAAGCCCTGCAGGATTTATGATAAAAGAATGGATTGATACATACCGTCCGAAAAATAAAGAGGAGGCCTCGCAGGCACTCCGGGAGATCATGCAGGAAATTGCGCTGGCAGGCCTTGAGCGTTCAGGTTTTTTTGAGAAAGCAGCTTTCTATGGAGGAACTGCGCTGAGAATATTCTATGGACTCAACCGGTTCTCTGAAGATCTCGACTTTTCACTGCTGACGGAGGATACTCATTTTTCCCTGGACAAACACCTCCAATCCATACAGGTTGAATTTGAATCACAGGGTATGAAGGTAGCAGTAAAGGAAAAAGACAAGACATTGAAGAATAATATTGAATCCGCTTTTTTAAAACCGGATACTTTGTGGAAAGAACTTGTACTGGAGGCTATTATTCCGCAAAAGGGGCTTGACCAAAAACCAAATATCAGAATAAAACTGGAGATTGACACTCAGCCCCCTCCGGGGTTTGAAACAGAGGAGAGATTATTACTTAAGCCATTTTCTTTTTATGTAAAATGTTACGCAGCTCCGGACCTTTTTGCGGGGAAGATGCATGCACTGTTATTCCGTAAATGGAAAGAGAATGTAAAAGGAAGAGACTGGTATGACCTGGAATGGTATATTAAAAAAGGTATTCCCCTTCACCTGGGACATTTCCTGCAAAGGGCAAAAAAGAGCGGAGACTGGGAAAGAGGCGAAATTTCTCCGGCAGAATTACAGCAACTGCTGCTAAAAAAAATTGATAAGGTATCAATGGACCGGATAAGAACAGATATTGTGCGGTTCATTCCCGATCCTAAAGTTCTTGATATATGGTCGCCTTCTTATTTTAAAGATTTAATAAAACATCTTACGATACAATCATAAATTGTACAGGGTGAGTACTCCTTTATAAAATTCATTGACTAAGTCAATCCGGGCGGATGAGTTATCTATAAAAGGGATGGATTTTTTAATAAGAACAAATTACTATCTTATATTTATCAGTTATTTCATGGCCCTTATTCTGCTTAATGTTTCTTCAGTGATCCCAAGATATGACGCGATGTATTTGGAGGGAACTCTTTGAACGAGATGGGAAAAATGATGCAGCAGGTATTGATATTTTTCGAACGCTCTCTGCATTCTTAAGGAGTGAAGGCGGTGTTCACTGAGCATGTAATATTTCTCCGTGAGGACTCTCCCGATAAAATTAAATTCGGGAAAATTATTGTAAGCATCCTGCAGATCCTTATAGTTTATATAATAAAGAGTACAATCTTCCAGGGCCTGGATACTTTCATAACTGACCTTCTGGTTGAAAAAGCTGTCAACGGAAATAATTACATCTCCTTCTTTCATGAACCAGGAAGAAATCTCTTTATCATCTTTCCTATAGAAACATCTTACTAATCCTTTTTGAATAAAATAAATATTGTGGCATATGCGCCCCTCTTTCAGCAGGAAATGTTTTTTAGGGACTTGAATTTCCAGAAGGTTGTCAAATAAAAACTCCTTCAATGGATCACTGAGCGGATGTATAGAAGACAGGAATTGAAAAAGCTCTTTCAGGGGTTTTTTTCTAAAGTTTGCTTTTTAATAAAGTATAAACAACAGTAATACTACGGGGGAATTATTATTCCGGCGCAAAAATTGATGCTGATGAAGGCATTTATGAGCAGGTATATTTTACTTTTTATTTTATTTTTTTTACTCTCATGCAGTGCTCATCATTATTCCAATGAACAAATAAATTTTAAGAAAGACCCGGTAGTACAAATACCCTATCATCCTCTTAACAATGAAAAGGATCTCGGCATATTATTAAAAGCGATAGATACTTCACGGATAGTTTTGTTGGGTGAAGCATCTCATGGAACATCAGAATATTATACCTGGCGCACAGCCATTTCCAAACTTCTGATAAAAGAAAAAGGCTTCAGCTTTATTGCCGTTGAAGGCGACTGGACTGACTGTTATAAAGTAAATAATTTTATTAAAGCAGAAAAAAAAGACGCCAATGCTGTTATTGCTTTATTAAAAGAATATAATCGCTGGCCTACCTGGCTTTGGGCAAATTATGAAGTGGCATCGCTGGTCAGCTGGTTAAATGAATATAATCAAAACAGATCTGCAAAAGATAAAATTGGATTTTATGGATTAGACCTTTTTAATATTGCAGAAGCTGCGAATGAAATAATTCCTTTTCTTACCCCCGCTGATACAACTGCCATGCATGCTGTAAAAAAATTCCAGGTGTGTTTTAAACTTTATGCAAATGATGAACAACAATATTCAAAAGTTTTAACCAGGGGAATTAATACATGTAAAGAAGCTGCTTATGATGTATGGCAAACAGTTCATGCAGCAGCATTTAAAAAATCAAATACTTCAGAAACCGGTTTTGCTATGGATCAGGATGCAAATGTGGTATTTGATGGCGAGCTTTATTTCAGGACAAGAGGTAATGCAGTGGATGCATGGAATTTCAGGGAGAATCATATGTTGGAAACTATTAAACGGATTTTAAAATTATATGGGCCGAACTCCAAAGTAATTGTTTGGGCACATAATAACCATATAGGAGATGCACAATTTGCTACCATGCATTGGGCAGGAAAAATTAATCTTGGGAATTTGCTGCGATATAAATATGGAGAAAAAGATGTATTTATTATAGGTTTGGGCTCTTATACGGGTTCCGTTATTGCTGCTGAAAAATGGGGAGCTTCTTATCAACAAATGCCTGTTGCAATAGCTGATGACAGCACATGGGAAGAAAAACTGCATCATCATAATACAGATAATAAAATTATTATCAGCAAAGAGCTTAAAGATAAACCTGCTCTGTTGAGATGGATATCTACTATTGGAGTGGGGGTAATTTATCATCCATTGAACAGAACTGGAATTTATTCGCTTTCAGTTATTCCTGATAGATATGACGCATTTTTATTTTTTGAGCATACCAATGCGTTGCATCCCATTGCAACCCACGTAAATGAAAAGGGGCCTTTGGGTAAAACTCCCCTGGACTATTGATACCTCCCCAAACCAAAATAAACCCTTTATTATGGCAGGTTTCTTGTTAATAGATTTGCAAATAGTTTATGAAAAGATTTGTATTCATTCTTGGGATTATGCTGGTAAGCATAATTGCTTTATTAGAAAGTTCAGATAAACACAAACGCAGCGTTACTTATGTACCCAACAGAGGGATGGACGATGATGTCTGGTTTGGGTAAATGTACTACAGGTGCTGTTGCTGCATTTGGATTATACTCAATTTGAGTAAATTTCAGGGATATATCTTTTTATTGATTTGTTTTTGATACCAATTAAAATTTCAATCAGCTGCAGGAGGTTCTTACAGATTTTTGGTTTAACCACTTTAATGTATCTATAACAAAAAATGAATGTGCTGATTTTATCCCGGCATATGAGAGGGATGTAATCCGTACGCTTGCCTCCGGTAAATTTGGAGATCTACTTTTAGCTACTGCTAAATCTCCTGCAATGCTTTTATACCTGGATAATTTTACCAGTTCGGGTGAGAATACCAATGCAGATCTTCCGGGAAATGAACAATTTAAAAGATTGCTTGCAGAGAGGCAAAAACTTATCAGGGATACTTCTCAAAAAGAGGCACAGCTTGTTAAGAAACTTGAAGATGCAAGAAAAGTACAGGGGCTTAATGAAAATTATGCCAGAGAAGTAATGGAACTGCATACGCTGGGTGTTAACGGCGGATTCTCTCAAAGCGATGTAACCCAGGCTGCACGTGTGTTAACGGGCTGGACTATTTATCCCATAGGAACTGATGGATACAGTACTGCAATTAAAAAACTCATAGATAAAGTTGGGGAAGATAAACTCGCACAGCTGGGTTACATTCATGAGGGGGATTTTATGTTTGCTATGAACCGCCATGATAACAAAGAAAAGGTTGTCCTTAAAAAAACATTCCCTCAGGATGGCGGTTATGATGAAGGAGTAAAATTTTTAGACATGCTTGCACATCACCCTTCAACCGCTAAATTTATTTGTAAAAAACTGGCGGTACATTTTGTCAACGATAATCCTCCTCAAAGTATTATAGATAAAAAGGCTAAAACTTATTTAACAAAGGATGGAGACATTAAAGAAGTATTACTAACCATGGTTATGTCTCCTGAATTCTGGAGAAAAGATGTGATCCGGCAAAAAACAAAATCTCCTTTTGAGCTTGTCATTAGCGCAATAAGAATATTACATGCTAACGTAGATCAACCTTACCAGGTATTTAACTGGATAGATAAGATGGGAGAAAAAATTTATTATTACCAGGCCCCTACAGGATTTCCTGACAGAGGTTTATACTGGATAAATACAGGTTCATTACTTAACAGAATGAACTTCGGATTGGCTATTGCTTCACAGCGCATACCAGGAATTAAAATTGATTTACTCGCCTTGAATAACCATCATGAACCGGAAAGTGCTGTTGCAGCATTATTAACTTATGGAAAATTGATTTTACCTGAACGTGACCTTACTCAAACAGTAAAAAGATTAAGTCCTTTGCTAACTGAACCCGGGTTACAAAAAACGGTTAATGATGCTGCGGTAAAAACACCGGTTGCACAAACCATGAATGCAGAAAAAAATAACAGCGTAATAAATGCAGATAGTAGAGAAAATAGATCCACAAATAGTATGACGTTATCACAGGTTGTTGGTATAATTATTGGATCACCGGAATTTCAAAGAAAATAATATTTGCTTAGTGATATTAAAACTATAGTATAAAAAAAAACTACATCCAATATGACAAATTACTTTCATTTTAAAAGCTTGTTTGTACACCTTTTTATAATTACTATTTGCTCATGTCAGCAAATGGATAAAAATCAAGTAAAATCAAAAGAGGAATTGGCAAAAGAAGAAAGACAATTAGATAAAAACGATACCTCCGGGAATACTGCAACTATAGAAAAATTATCAGATTGCGATGTTAATCTCTGGAAATATGTATATGATCCTGAAAGATTACAAATTTTGGATAGGTGCAAAGTTGTTACCGGCACAATTGAAGAAACAAATGCTGATGAGGATGGTGATCAACATATGCTTTTAAGACTTGACAAGGGACAGGATGATTTATTAACCGAGAGAAATATGGAAAAAAAAGAAGGCAATCTGGTAATTGAGGCAGTGTGTATTAATAACATCAGCAGGAAAAAAGCGCTGGGTGCATGTACAGGATATGTAAATCATGTAGAATTACCAAAAGTAGGAGATCATGTAAAAGTAACCGGTAGCTATGTAATAGATTCGCATAATGGTTGGGCAGAAATTCATCCTATTACAAAAATAGAAATGCAACAATAATGATTTATTAATATTTTTTAAAATATGCAATGAAAAATCAACCCGTAAAAATAGTAGTAATTAGTGTATGCGTATTCTGTTTCTTAAATATTTGTCAAGGGCAGAGCGATTCTGCAGACGCCCCATTTCTAAAATCTCAGAAAACGCCTCCTTTTACTATAACCAATGCTTATGACAGTACAGTATTTTCAAACAAAGATTTAAAAAAAAATATCAACACCATTTTTTTAATCTTTAATCCTGATTGCGAATTTTGTCAGCATGAAACTATTGATCTTTTAAAAAATATTACAAGATTTAAAAACACTCAAATCATTATGGTGTCTTATATGCCGTATGAAATGTTGAAACAATTTTATAAAAAATACAAAATTGCTGATTACCCAATAATTACTATGGGAAGAGATGAGAATTTTTTCTTTTTGAAATTCTTTAAAATAAAAATATTGCCTTCTACTTTTGTATATGACAAAAATGGAAACTTTAAAAAAGCATTTAATCAACGGGTTGACATGGACCCTTTATTAAATGAACTCTAAAATCTCTTGAGAGTTTTAGGGTTTTACAGAAATAATTTAGCAATTATCTAACCGTGAGAATCAAAGGGTGATACTATAGAGGAGGCATAACCAAACTACTGATTTAACTAACAAGTATTTAACAAGAGAAGAAGAATCTAAGTTGTCTGTTCCCAATTTTTAAATTTCGGCACATATTGTAACTGCAACTCACCTCCGGCTTTTGCTCTGACATAGGTTCCTGATGGAGGCTGATAACCATAGCCGGTGAGTGCATCCTGTACAACTTTTATCTGATTATGTTATCCCTTCTACTCATAGAATAATTTTCTTCATCTGTTTTATAGCTTCCTTAAATTCTCTGACCCTGCCTACACGAATAATATCAATACTTGCCAGCAGTAAATATAATTTTTCATCCTCTCTGACTGCGTGTATCACACCGTGGTGCAGGGGCAAAATGGAAAGCCCCCTGATGTTAGCTTTGATATCAGGCCATGCATATTTCATTTCGCCCGGAAACCGGGCCTTATAAAAAGGATGAGAATGGGCGGTAGGAAACCTGTAACCATCGTTCCCGGAAATTGAGGGAAAACATAGTGAATGCCATATTCAATAAATTCCATGAGGGATTGCTTAAATACTTTCCGGCGGCTTTCATCAACCAGTCCTG
Source organism: Chitinophagales bacterium (assembly GCA_025353485.1). GTDB lineage: Bacteria > Bacteroidota > Bacteroidia > Chitinophagales > Chitinophagaceae > Ginsengibacter. Next base: position 3,002 of record JANXQO010000052.1, on the reverse strand, counting down.
CAAGTTGGCTTCTGTTCAGGGATTCCGATATTTCGGAGATGGAAATGGAAAGATTGACTGACAAATCTCTGTACTGCCAATCAATTTTCTTTGTGGTCAACATTTTTAATAATATAACTATATCCTGTGGACGCATTCCGTTATGGGTTCTCATTCAACGAAGGTGGTTCTTTGTTCTCAAATCGCAAACAGCAAACAAATTAATAACAGGCCCGGGATCTTTATATAATGTCCTGCCAAAAAAATTAAAAGAGAAGTATAAAAAAATAATTGCGCTGAATGGAGAGGTTATTTTGCATCAATTAATGAAATCAATATTGGTAATTATCCGCTGCTCAGGAACATCAAGCTGCTCTCTTCTTTCTGTAGTGTAATATTTGAAATTGATCGTATAGTAACTGCTGTCGGGGTTATAACTTATTATGAAAGCAGTTCCGGCGGGTTTACCGGTGGTATCTAAAACAATTACATTTTGTCCGGGCTGGAATTTCATCAGGGCATATTTAACCCGTTAATTCCTGGTAATGAAAGAATTTAATAGGCGCTACAATTCCTTTTGGAAAAAAGAAATCTTTTTACAGGCCGTTTCATCAGGCTATTATTATACGTGTAAAGCGGGTACTAATACGGTTGTTCGGTATTGGAATAGAGGTCACCTTCGCAGAATTATTTCTGTCATTTTTTTAGTGACCATGCACCTTATGTCCAAACTCTACACACCTATCAAAATTATATTCGCTGATGATCATGAAGTTTTACGCGACGGTTTCCAGGTTATGATGAAAAAACAAACAGATATCGAGATCATCGGTGAGGCGAAAAATGGTGAACAGTTAATTAATCTTACCCGCCGGTTAAAGCCCGATATTATTATTACCGATATTATGATGCCTGTGAAAACAGGTATAGAAGCTATACGGGAGATCACCCTTGAATTCCCTTCAATCGGAATCATTGCATTTTCCATGTACAACGAAGAAGGGCTGATACTGGATATGCTTAAGGCAGGAGCCAATGGTTATATACTTAAAAGTTCCCGCAAGGAAGAGGTTATTGCCACGATCAAATCGGTCTACAGGGGGCTGCCCTATTATTGCAAAGAGACAGACAGGATTTTGAAAGGTGCCCGTCTGAAAAGGAAAAACAGCGAGCCAAAATTCTCTGAAAGAGAAGTCGAAATCATCAGGTTAATATGCCAGGAATTGTCAAGTCCGGAAATAGCCAGGCACATGGGTTTGAGCAAAAGGACAGTGGAGGGTTACAGGGAACAAATAATGGAAAAAATAAATGCTAAAAATACAGCAGGTATTGTGATGTTTGCCATCACCAATAAAATATTCGAATACAGAAGATAGTACAGAATTTTCAAAATGAAATATCATGCAACTGCGCAAGGGAAGCAGTCTCAAGCATATTTTTACAATTCAGTTTTTCCAGGATCCTTGCTTTGTAGGTTGCCACAGTAGAAGTATGCAAACGTAGATTAGCTGATATGTTGGTAAGGAACTCACCGGTAAGAAAATGTTTCACTATTTCAAATTCACGGCGGGATAACTCCAGAAAGGGGTTACTGGATCGGTTATCCAGTATATCCTTTGTGAGGCTTTGTAATAAAGAGGAACTGATATACCGCTTATTATTTAAAATATTACCGATCGCTTTTGTGATTTCTATTTCCGGGGAATTTTTGCTCAGATAACCCATGGCTCCCATCTTCAGGAATTTCCTGGCATATATATGTTCGTCATTCCTGCTGAACATTAAAATTCTTGCTTTTGGATTAAAGACAAGTATATCAGTAACCAGACTGACAGCATCTGTCTCTGGCATATTAATATCCAGAATGATCAGATGATAAGTATTTTTTTTTACTTTTTCAAATGCTGAATTTCCATCCCACGCATGTTCTACCACGGATCGTGAGATGTAATTACGGATAATTATTTGTAGGCCACTGTGTATTATGGCATGATCGTCTGCAAGTAAAATCTTTACCATTGTAAATAGTACAAAATTCTGTGTATATATAAAAAAAACAACCGTATAAATACCTGCTTTTTCACGTAGAATTCTTTAACCGGAAATTTTATAATAACAAGGGGATTAGTACCTGTAATTATCCCGTATTAATACGGTTGTTTGCGTCATAAAGGTTACTCATCTTGCATGTCTAAAACTTAAAACATATGAACCATTTTATCTCGCTGGACCAGGCAAAAAAAATGACAACACTCTACCGCCTGGAAAAGGAAAATATTTTAAGTGATCTATATAAAGGAAAAGATATTCTTTCCTTTTCTGAAACCTTTGATGCGGATTCCTTCCTGGCAGTTTTAAACAAACCGGGCTGCAAAAAACTCAGAACGTATTTTGGAATGAGTGATGATATGAAAATCCATTTAATTACGGTTGGTGTAAATGAAAAGGGTGAAGAGATGCTGGATGGTATTAATAGTATTTTAGAAGATGGTATAATATGTCCACCAATATGCCCACCACCACCCCCTCCGCACTCTTTAAATTATGAATAGTAACTTTAAGAATGCATTCGGTATTTTGGTTTTTCGTATTTAGTTTCAGCATTTATATTGCCGGAATATTAGCCATTATTCGATTAAAAAAAATTAATAAGGTTTATTATCCTTTTTTAATTTGTATATGGATAGGTTGTATTAATGAACTATTGACATTCTTATTATATAAACAGCATAATACAAGTGCTATAAATAGCAATATTTATATTTTAGTTGAATCTTTATTAATTAACGTGAGTTCGATTTAAGCGGGTTAGTAAATTTTATAATAAATTAATAATAAATTAATAATGTAATGAGATGATAATCAATAAAATATAAGCATAAATTAGTATATTTATAGTGCAAACAAAAACAACTAAAATATGCTTACATCAGACCAATTTACCGAACTTTTCTTTCTTATTGATGAATATTGCATCCTTTTTGAAAAAAATATGAATCAAAGCCTTATCCGAATTCCTCTAA
>JANXQO010000182.1 GCA_025353485.1 Chitinophagales bacterium | reverse complement strand
GTTCTTTACAAATTTTTAGGCCTGAAATGGTCCTTTTATTAAGGGGTGTTCTTAGGGGTCAGTTTGCCGTGGCGGAGAGGGGTCAGTTTTGCCGGTATTTACAATCTTACGGTCAGTATCTTATAATTGCAGCAAAGTCTGTCACAATTTATATTTTTATTATTGCAGCTATTCGCATTTTTGGTAAAAAGGAACTTGCTCAACTTTCAGTTATTGACCTTGTATTTATTTTGCTAATAAGCAATAGTGTACAAAATGCCATGGTCGGCAATGATTCCTCTCTGCCGGGTGGCATTTCTGCTGCTTTGGGACTTTTTATCTGCAATTATATTTTTAAATTGTTTCTTAGAAGGTCTTCCAGATTTAGTAAATTAGTGCAGGGTGAAAAAATTGTAATAGTAGTTGATGGAAGAATTTTGCAACAAGGTTTACAGCAATCAATGATGTCTGTTGAAGAAGTGCAAATGGCAGTAAGGGAACATGGAGTAAAAGATATTAGTGAGGCAGATTTAGTAGTACTTGAAGTGGATGGTAATATAACCGTGCTTTCTAAGGATTATTCTCACAAAACAACCAAGAGAAGAAAAAAACCACAATTGGGTCGCAATACTTAGACGTGCTGCTCAAAAAACCGTTTTTCTCAATGAAAGGTAAGAATAAATTAAACCTTGAACTTGGGTTGTATGAAATCATAATCCGAAGTAAAAAGGGAAGAGTAAGATCAATGTTTAATTATCATTGGCAATTGGAGGAGGGCTTAATATTTTCTTTATCCTTAGATAATTTAGGAACTCCATTTGAAAATGTTATTATCCAAATGCTGTCATAATCATTATCATCCCACATTAATTTTTCTTTTATCCCCAGTGCCATCACTATCTTAACTATATTTTTATGTTCCCAAACTAAAAGCGTAGTTCCAGTTTCCTGCTTAATATGTGTGCTTATTTTGTCTATATCCTTTACACCATATTTAGTATCAATATTTAAATTATATTTTACAGCAAAAGGAATTATGGTTTGATACATCCTTGCTATAGTTGTATTCTTTCCGGCATTTAAAGATGGAACATATATTTGATTTGGGATGCCTATTTTGTTATATAATACACCGGAAAGTTGTATGGCTCTATTTAAACCTTCACAGGAAAGATTATCGCCCTTTTCTGGTTTTTCACCATGACGGATTATAACAATTTTCTGTGGACCTGCCTGACTATAAGATGAGGCATAAAAACAAATAGACAAAGTCCATAGAACCAATAAGTGTAATAATTTTTTTCTCATGATTATTTTTTTTTAGGCCTATATAATTCAAATACTATACCCGATATTAGAAAATTATAATCATGTTCTAAATAAATTATTTATAGCCCGGATTATTAAAAATTAATATTCGAATTGTTCTATGGAAAGGTCTTTCAAAATTGTCTGAATAAATAAATTGTGATTTTTCTCCGAGCCTTGTACCATCCAACTTCCTGTTATTTTATCATTAATGCGAATTCGTTCTATTCGTTTATATTTTAGATTACACACCTCCATTTCGGATTCAAAATGTGTTAATGTCTCATATTCATAATGGCATATGATTTTATATCTCCGGATTTGATTCCATTTATCAATCCAAATTTCTAAATAATTAAACATTAGTAATACCACCATAACACATCCAAAACCTAAGAATGCCCAAATATAATAACCTGCTGCTATAGCCATGCCTAACGCAGCGGTTATCCAAATAGTGGCAGCAGTTGTTATCCCGCTTACTCTGTTATCGCTTCTGAATATTACTCCAGCGCACAAAAAGCCGATACCCTGAACGATGTTCGAGGCAATGCGGTCACTCGATGAAGAACCAAAATGAATAGACAACAAAGAGAAAAGGCAGGAACCCAGGGAAATTAAAGTTAAGGTTCTAAATCCAGCAGATTTATTTCTATACTCCCTTTCCGCACCAATAATACCTCCAATAAGAATTGATAATAATATTTTTAAGATTGCATTATCCATTGACTATAAATTTATCCATTTTCATATCCTGTTTAAACTCTTTGTAATAATCAAACATCTTATCCTTATACCTTAAAGCATAATCAAGAACCTTTTCCTGCCAATAATCATGTGTTCCAAACTCCATTAATTCATCAGCTGAACAAGACCCTTTTCTTCCTACACTTCTCAAATGGGCTGAGGCAGTTATCAAGGCCATATCTTCTATTACACCACATACCTCTTTGAAATGGCTTTGTATCAGCTTAAAATTAATCCTGTCCTTGGTTGGCTGCATTTCCTGCATTATATATGAATCTCCATCAAAATCCATTGTACTTAACTGCGCCGGAGGAATATTTTGCATCATCTTCTGAATGGTAACCATTCTGTCCGATTCAGATTGCCATGAGGGTTGTACAGCATTCACATATGGAAGCAATGAAGATGGTGTTGCCTGTTTCATATCAATCAGCATATGCTTACTTTTATCAGTATCTTTCTCAATAAGGAAAACATATCTTTTTACACCTAAACTTCCGGTGCCAGCCAGTCTAAATCTTACATCCAAAACTTTATAATTATTTGGCGGCGCATTATTCGATTCCATCCATGGCGTAAAGGCTTCCATGAGTTGTTTTTTTAATTTATTATCAATTAATAATTGCTTCTTTTTATCTCCGCTTAATTGCAATGATCCATTTTTTCGAATGGTTCTGCTTTCAAACAATTTTTTATCTGACCTGTTCTCAACCTTATTAAGGAAACGCTTAACAATACCCGTTGCAATCTTGGATTCTATATATCGAGGTTTTCCTTCCACAATAATTTTGCAATACGTTTTTAAAAATAATTCCGCAGATTTTAGTGCTTCTTCATGAGTAATTTTTAGCGAGTCAAAAGCGATAAAGATGCTTGTAATAACACGCACTATTTCCCATTCAACAGGAGCCAAAATACTTTCATCAAAATCATTTAGGTCAAAATATACAAGGCGGTTATCTCCTTTAAATGTTCCAAAGTTTTCTAAATGTAAGTCTCCGCAAATCCAACATTGAGGGGATGCAGGAAAACCTTCTTTACTCAAATCTTCATAAAAAATATGATTGGTTCCCCGGAAAAACCCAAAAGCGTCTTCTGAAATTAATTTATACTTTACAGCTACTTTGTCCGGTAACAATTCATTATTAAAATTTTGTATTCTTTCAAAAATTGTAAACATTATAATTGATTTTGTTGATTTAAAAAACCGTTCCTGTTGACAGAAACGGTTCCCACTAATATTAATAATAAGTTTAACTTTGGAGATTAACTTTAAACTAATAAATAGATTATTGCTTTTTATCTTTCTTATGGTCCATCTTCTTATCCGTCTTGTGGTCCATATTTACCGTTTTATTTCCAGATTTATCTTTTTTCGTATCCTCTTTTTTAGACGTGTGGTGGTGGTGTTTTTTACCGTGATGATGGTGCTTGCCTTTAGCCATAGCACCTAAGGAAAAACTAACCAATAAAGTAGCTACAATAATTAATTTTTTCATGATAATAAGTTTTTGTTGCATGAATATAAGAGATTAACCCAATTTAAATAAAAAAATATGTCGGAATATTTATAAGATTTTTTGCTGAGTTTATCATCTGTCCTATTTGGTTTGAAATTGTATTTCATTGTTTGATTTTTGTTTTCACCGTTCAAATAACAAAACCCGCTGATAGCTAACCGTGCAGACGAAAAGCAACAGCTTATGGAGGGCGATGAGGAAGAACAAACATGACAATTGAAAGAATTAGACACAAATACCAGCGCCAGGAAAAAAATTATGAAGAGATGCCCGGCATCAACAGGAGAAAATATTTAAGCAACAAAATCCATTACAGTCCCACCGATCCGGATGCAGGAATAGCCTTGAAGCCGGGCAAACCAAGGGAGCTTTATTACAGCAGGCAGATAGCACTAGATACAGCACATCATGTCATCAAAATTTTAAAGCCTATGGCAAAGATATTATCGGATCAAGCGTACACCAGCGAAGAAAATTATCAGTACTTAGAACAACAAAACATCACCCGCTGCATACCTAGCCGGGTGGGGATTTATTTATGATGAACAAAAAGATTGGTACATCTGCCGCAACAATAAACTATTAAAAGGCAAAGGCGAAGCAGATATATGGAGGTAACCTATTTTATCAGTTAATATTCCCATTGTTTCTAAGTGTATTTACCCATCTGGAAAGCCTAAAACCAGTTCTTTTTTTTGAACACAAAAATCATCCATATCGGAATTATAATCATTACCACCAGCATAATTAAAAACCCATCCTTATTCTGTTCTAAAGGAATATTTATGAAGTTCATTCCAAATATTCCTGTGATAATAGCCACCGGCGCAAGTAAACATGTTACAATTGCGAGTACTTTCATAATTTCATTCATCTTCAACGTCACATTATTTATGTAAAGGTCATGAAGATTAATCATCATGTCATGATAATTTTCCGCAAGTTCTGATGCCTGTATGGCATGATGTAATACATCTTCAAAATATTTTTCTGTTTTCTCTTCTATTAATTCGCTTTCACTTTTTAATATACCGTTTATTAAATCTCTTATAGGTTTTACAGTTCTTTTCAGTATTATAATTTCTTTGCGAAGAATGTTTATACTCTGAGAAGTTTTTTTATTAGAATTGTGAGCTATATCCTCTTCTAAATCTTCTATTCTCTCGCCAAGTTTATCCATTACAATAAAATAATTATCAACTATCAGATCTATTAAAGAATAAAATAAATAATCTGCTTTATTCTGTCTAACCTTACTATTTTTTAATACAATTTTCTTTCTTAGCAGATCAAAAACATCTTTATAAGCCTCTTCCTGAAAACTTATAACAAAATTGTTTCCAAGCACAATACTTATCTGCTCTGTTTCAATTGATCCATCTTCATCATTAAAATAAATCATGCTTAACAGACAAAATAATGTCCCATCGATATTATCCATTTTAGGCCTGTGGCCTACACTTAGTATGTCGTCCATTATCAAATGATGTATTCCGAAATGGTTACAAACATTTTCAACCTCCATTTTGCGTATACAATCTATATTTATCCAGCTTACTTTTTTCTGAATCAAGATATTTATAACAATCCTCAATATTTTTTAATTCTTTTTGTTCTACTTCTTCGTTGTGATAATCATAAACAAAAATTTTTATCTGATCAGGTTCTACCCTTGCAGTGTCGGCAGTTGGATTTACCCGTAAAATTTTTTTTGTCCGAAGAAGGTCTAAAGGATGTTTTAAAAGGGAAAGATATTTAGTTGACATTATTTATCATTTTTTAGTGCCTGAAGTCACAGACTATGCAAAGTAAAAAATAATTAAATCCCAAACGTCTTCTAAAACTGATATAAATAATTTTACACGATTTAATTAGTATTAATCAATTACGCTTCAGGCATCCGCATAATTACAATATCTTTAAACATTAGTGAAATTACATCTCAATTTTTGTTAATTTCTGGAATTACAGATCAGGTGTGTAAATTTCAGCGCCTTCATTTATGACAGATTCCTTATTTACATTAGGCTCAAATTCGTTTTTTTAAAAATGCGCATTTCTAAGAGGCAACGTTATCCCGACCGACCGGCACCTCGTGGGAAGTACAGCTGATTAGTGGAACTGAGATTGTAAATCATTGCTAATAATTTAAAAATATAGTTTTATATTTTTAAATACAATTAAAGTATACCAGATACGTTAATTTTGCGCAAGTTTTAAACAGTGCGTTATTTTAAAAACCATATTAGCCGTTTTTTTGCCTTTATTACCGCACTTCAAATCCTTAATATGAGCATTGATGCTCCAACCGCTCAAATGGCTACCGGCAAGGAAACCAGCGATAACTTCAATTATATTGATACATATGTGGAGTACATTGCAGAAGTTATTTTGAAATATGATAATGCGATTCCGGAATCCAAAGACAGGCAACAAAAAGAGTTTCAGCAACACAAACAATTCGAAGTTGTATTTCAAAAAATTGCACTTCTTACAATTACTTTATTTAAAGAAAAAAATGAAAACCAGTTTTTAAATTTTTCTTATAAATATGCCTATCAGTTTATTAAAGAGATAAATCCTCCACCTCCCAAGGCTTAATCTTTCTTTTACCACTAATTCGTTCCATTCCTTTTTATTTATCTATTTAATATATTTTATCATGAACAAATGTGAATGGTATCGGTTGCGATTATATACAATTGCATCATTACTATCTTTTCAATTTTGCGCTGCTAATATTGAAGCACAAGATACTTTATCGCTTAAAATACAGGAGGCTGAAAAAATGTTTCTGCAGAACAATTTATCATTGTTGGCCGCAAAATATAATATTGATGCAAACCGTGCATTAATAAGGCAGGCAAAACTTTGGGACAATCCGATAATATCCACTGATCAAAATATGTATGATCAGCAAGGGGGGTTTTTTAAGCATGATAATAACTCAGGGCAAGTTTATGTACAGATAATGCAATTGATAAAAACTGCAGGTAAAAAGTACAAGCTTGCCCAACTGGCACAGGACAACACAACAATTTCCGCCGAACAGTTTGATGATATTGTTAGAACACTCAGATACGCTTTGGTAAGTGATTTTTTTGAAATTGATCATCAGCTTAAATTAAAAAGAGTGTATGATTCTGAGATAGCTCAATTGCAAAAACTTGTAAAGGGAATGGATGCACAATTGCAGGCAGGGAATATTTCTGTGAAAGATAATATGCGTGTGAAGGCATTATTGTTCGCTTTACAAAATGAATTGGTAAATATTGAGGCGGCAATAATTCCGGTGCAAAATGAAATTAAATTGTTGCTTAACAATAATGAAAGTGTTTTTATAAAACCCTCCTTCAGTTATTATTTGCCCGATCTTATTAAAACTGAATTGCCATCAAAGGCAAAGCTTATACAACTAGCTGTAGAAAATCGTCCCGATGCAAAAATTGCAAAGACACAGTTGGATTATCAAAGGCATAATCTTAGTTATCAAAAAGCACTGGCAAAGCCTGATATCAGCCTTGGAACTGAGTATGACCAACGCAGCAGTTATTCACCAAATTATGTTGGCCTTGCAGTTTCATTTCCCTTAAATATTTTAAATAAAAACCAGGGAAGCATTGCCTCTGCTCAATTTAATATTAAACAACAGGAGGTTGTATTAGAAGCACAAAATGCAAAAATTGTAAACGATATAACAACTGCTGTTGATAAAATAAAATTTTATCAACATGTAAATAATCCTGAACAATTAGATTTTTCCCTACAGTATGATAAGCTTTTTCAAAACATGCTGAACAGTTATCAGCAAAGGCAGATAGGCCTTTTGGAGTTCATTGATTTTACAGATGCTTATAAAGATTCGAAATTAAAATTGCTTGATCAGCATACAGCATTAATAAGATCATTGGTAGAATTGAATTTCCAGGTTGGTAAAGACATTATCACCATAAATAAATAAAATGAAAAAAATATTTTTATACACAGTTCTTCTTTCATCAATTGCAGATTGCAGTTGCAGCTCAAAATCAGAAATTGTCGCAACAAAAAGAGAACCTGTTATCTCTGATTCAATGGCAGGTATAATTTCAATAGATACGGTCAAACTTGATAATATTACAGATCAAATTTCGCTTAGCGGTGAAATAAGTAATGATGATAATAAAGTTGTAAAAATATTTCCCAATGCGAGCGGACAAGTAGTAAGCGTAAATGTTTCGTTGGGCGATAAGGTTGCAAAAGGGCAAACGCTTGCTGTAATAAAAAGCGCTGATGTGGCCGGAAATTATTCCGATTTAAAAACTGCAAATAGTGATGCAGCCATTGCAGAGAAAGAATTTAAAAATGCCGAACAACTTTATAAAAATGGTATCAGTAGCGAAAAAGAATTTACGCAGGCAAAGCTGGGATATGATAAAGCAAGGAATGCTGTTTCAAAAGTACATACACAAATCGCTATTAATGGTGGCGGCAAAACCAGTGCAGGGGGTACCTATATCATTACATCCCCCCGTAGTGGTTACATTGTTGAAAAAAATATAAATGCAGGAGGATTTATCAGGAATGATAATTCACAAAATTTATTTACCATTTCTGATATGCAGGATGTCTGGGTTTGGGCAAATGTTTTTGAAACTGACATCAATAAAATAAAACTGGGAACTGCTGCTGAAGTAACCACACTTGCTTACCCCGATAAAATATTTTACGGTAAAGTAAATCAGATTAATTCTGTGCTTGATCCATTGAGTAAAGCGATGAAGATAAAGATTGTATTACCTAATGTTGATATGATGCTGAAACCGCAAATGTTTACCAAGATCATCATTAATGATAAGGAAGATAAAAAGGCTTTGGTTATTCCGAGTAAGGCATTGGTGTTTGATGGTGGTAAAAATTATGTGATCATCTACAAAGACAATTACCACGTAAAAGTGAAGGAAGTGGACATATTAAAAACTGTAGGCGAAAAAACTTACCTGCGTGAAGGGGTGAATCCGGGCGACCTGGTTATAAGTAAAAACCAACTCCTCCTTTACAATTCATTAAGCGAAGAATAGTGCTCCAATGGTTCTTCATTTATCAAACTAAAAAAAAATATCTTGGGTAAGCTCATAAAAAATATTATTCATTTTTCTTTACGTCATCGCTATCTGGTTTTTTTTCTCACGGGAATTTTAGTGGTCATCGGCGTTTGGAGTTATAAGAATACACCGGTAGAAACCTTCCCTGATGTTACCAACACACAGATAATCATCATTGCTCAATGGCCTGGCAGAAGTGCTGAAGAGATTGAAAAATTTATTACCGTTCCACTTGAAGTTGCATTGAATTCTGTGCAAAAGAAAAGTAATTTAAGAACTACATCAGCATTTGGATTAAGTTATATCAGATTAATCTTTGATGATGATGTTGATGATGCATTTGCCCGCCAACAGGTAATGAGCCGACTTGGAAATGCAGATCTTCCTGAAGGCGTAGTGCCTGATGTGCAGCCGCCATACGGACCTACAGGAGAGGTTTACCGTTACACACTTACCGGAAAAAATTATTCCACCCGTGATCTTACAACGATACAGGATTGGGTCCTCGACAGGCAATTTAAAAGTGTGCCAGGCATAGCTGATGTAAATAGTTTTGGGGGTGAAGAAAAGATATTTGAGATAAGCATTAATCCAAATCATCTTAGCCAATACAATTTAAGTTCGCTCGATGTTTATAATGCAGTGGCAAAAAGTAATTTAAATGTTGGGGGAGATGTGATAGAAAAAAACGGGCAGGCATATGTTGTGAGGGGGATTGGCCAGTTGAATAATGTTAGTGAAATTGAAAATGTGATCATCACAAACATTAGCGGAGTTCCGATATTGGTGAAGAATGTTGGTGTTGTTAAGGAAAGCGCTAAGCCACGACTGGGGCAGGTTGCAAGAGATTTTAATAAGGATGTAATCGAAGGCATTGTAGTAATGAGGAAAGGAGAAAACCCTGAGCAGGTGCTGGATCTTATTCATCAAAAAGTTAAAGAGCTCAATGAAAATATTTTACCCAGAGGCGTTAAGCTGGATACATTTTACGATCGTACCAACCTGATGGATTATGCTACAGAAACAGTAATTCATAACCTTATTGAGGGTATCATTCTCGTAACTGTGATCGTGTTATTGTTTATGGCAGATTGGCGTACAACAGTAACCGTGAGTATCATAATTCCGCTGTCACTTTTATTTGCATTTATCTGTATGAGGATAAAAGGCATGAGTGCAAACCTTCTGAGTATGGGTGCAATTGATTTTGGAATTATCATAGACGGCGCAGTAGTGATGGTGGAAGGATTATTTGTTGCACTTGATCACAAGGCGAAAGAAGTTGGGATGGAAAAATTCAACAAACTAGCCAAGCTTGGTTTGTTTAAACAAAAAGGGACAGAGATAGGAAAAGCTATTTTCTTTTCTAAATTGATAATCATTACTTGCTTAATCCCAATATTTGCTTTTCAAAAAGTTGAAGGCAAAATGTTTTCTCCCCTGGCATATACATTGGGGTTTGCTTTGATAGGCGCTTTGTTGTTCACGCTGACATTGGTACCAGCTCTCTCCAGTGTGTTGCTGAGAAAAAATGTTAGAGAAAAACATAATCCCATAGTTATATTTTTTGAAAAAGGTGTTTCAAAATTATTCAGAATAACCTATAAATATAAAAAGGTAAGTTTGCTCATTGCCTTCGGAATAATGGTAATTACATTTTTCTCTTCAAAATTTTTGGGAACAGAATTTTTGCCAGAATTAAATGAAGGCGCATTATGGGTAGAAGCCGAATTGCCCATGAGCGTTAGTTTACCTGAGGCAAACGATATCAGCAACAAGATGGTAGAAGTGTTGCATAAATTTCCGGAAGTAAAACAAACATTGGCACAGGTAGGCAGAACCAATGACGGCACGGATCCCAAGGGGTTTTTCGATGTACAGATTCAGGTTGACCTGTTACCCCAAAAAGAATGGAAGCGCAAAATTTCTGAAGATGATCTGATAAAAGAATTGGATGTTGAATTTAAGAAATATCCTGGAATTGTTTACAATTATTCGCAACCGATAAGAGATAACGTGGAAGAAGCGGTTGCAGGTGTTAATGCTTCTCTTGCCGTAAAAATTTTCGGAACCAATTTCGATGACCTTGATAAAGCATCTAAAGATGTGATGCAGCAATTAAAAACTGTTAAAGGAATTGAAGACCTTGGAATCCTTAGAAACCTTGGCCAACCTGAGTTTAGAGTGGAATTGAATCAGGAGAAAATGGCAATGTATGGCGTTAACATGGCAGATGCACAAAGTGTAATTGAAATGGCCGTTGGTGGAAAGGCTGCTACTCAATTATACGAGGGCGAAAGAAAATTTGATATAAGAATCCGTTATGATCAACAATACCGTGCAGACCAGGAAGCGATTGAAAACCTGATGATGCCGGGTAAAGACAATATCAAAATTCCATTAAAAGAAATCGCAGATATTAAAACCATTACCGGCCCTGCGTTTATTTACAGGGATAATAATCTCCGGTACATTGCTGTAAAATTTTCTATTCGCGGAAGAGATTTGGGAAGTACAATACTGGAAGCCCAACAAAAGGTAAAAGCCAATGTACATCTTCCTAAAAGTTACTACACGACCTGGAATGGAGAATTTGAAAATCAGGTGAGGGCTTCCAAAACCTTAGCCCAGATTGTCCCAATTTGTCTGCTGGTAATATTCCTAATATTGTTTGTCACATTCAATAACGTAAAAGATGCGGTTCTTACTTTATTAAATGTCCCATTTGCATTAATAGGAGGTATTCTTGCATTGCATGTGACAGGAATAAATTTTAGCATAAGCGCAGGCATAGGCTTCATTGCTTTATTTGGAGTATGTATTCAAAATGGTGTGATATTAATTAGTGTTTTTAAAAAAAATTTAGAAGAAAAAATGCCAGTGAATGAAGCAATTTACAGCGGCGTGCTTTCAAGAATAAGGCCTGTAATCATGACTGCTTTAATGGCGGCCATAGGTTTAATGCCTGCCGCAATTTCTCATGGGATTGGAAGTGAAACGCAAAAACCCCTGGCAATCGTTGTTATTGGGGGGTTAATAACTTCAACTATTCTTACGCTTTTGATTTTGCCAATAATTTATTCCATTGTTCATAGGCTAATGCATGAAAGAGTAAACAGAAAACTTTTAAGAAGAGTGGGTGTAGTTAGTAAACTCGAAAGTTCCAATATTTAATCCCTCAACAAAATGGAAGTATCTGAATTATTATATAACCATAAAATAAAATGAAAATAATTATTTATCTACTAAAGAGAATTCAATTTTTACATAAACCACTTTATATTTCAGTAACTTAAACGTTCCTTACACTGCAGACATAGTTGAGTAAAATCTGACAAGAGTAATTAATAACATGACGGATGGTAGCGTATAAATTTTTCAAAGATTTATTAAATAAAATGATAGATTAACTGCTGCCAAGATTGGGTTTAGCGTTATTGGGTCTTGACATTGAAAGCATCAGCAGTCAATATTAACGATAGTTCCAGCCCGATATTAGTAATTTAGCTTTTTGTCGTTATCTTCACCTTTTGTTTTTCAATCAGCTTCGATTCGGGGCTTAAAATTATAAAATACCAACCCATTGCAGAGCATGAGCGTTGTGTCCAACTGACACTTAAATAATCACTTATTAGTTTGTTACGATTTATTATAAATAAATATGATAAGAATTATTTCAAAATTATTATTGACAATACTATTCACTATTGTTTTGAAAGCATCCTTAGTTGCGCAGGAAAATAATAATGCTCCAATTCATTTAAAAATTAAAAGGCTTAATGATTCTTACATAGACGTCTATTATAATAAACCAATAGTCAAAAGCAAAATGCCTATGCTTATCTTTTGTCAGGGAAGTGGTTATGACTCGAATACTGACGGCTTTTTAGGAATAATGAGTCAATATCAAAATAAGGCTCTAGGGCTTGCAATCGAAAAGCAAGGTGTGTATTTCGGCGATAAAGGGGACACATTATCTGAAACTTATAAACAAAACAATACTGTTTATAATCGTCTGTATGATTACCTGAGAGTCTTGCAATATATGAAAGCAAATGTTACCTGGTGGAATGGGGATGTTTATGTAATAGGAGGTTCAGAAGGTGGACTTTTGGCGGGAATGCTTGCCTGCTATTATCCAAACGTAAAGGCTTTAGCACTTTTCTCTTTTGGCGGAGGTTTGAATTTTGGCGAAGCATGGCCAATTTCAAGCGGTTTGCAAAAGAAAGCTGAAGGTGCAACTGTTGCGGAAATTGAAAAGGAAGTAAATAATGTAAAGGATTCTCTTAACTTTATTCGTAAAAATCCGACTTATCAGAAATCATATAGTGGCGAAGACAATACATATTCCTGGTGGGCTTCCATAGTTGACTTACGGCTTGAAAACGCTTTGTTAGATTTAAGTATTCCTATATTTTTAGCTCAGGGAACTGAAGATATGATGGCTCCTCCTGTCTCAGCACAAAAGTTGCACGAAGACTTTATTAAGAAGGGGAAGACAAATTTGTACTACAAAGAATATAAAGGTTACAACCATGAATATAAAGACGAAAAAAACAATTCTCATCTGGTAGAGGTGGTAACAGTAGCAATCAAATGGATGCTTGACAAAAAATAGCGCCACACACAACATTGGCCACAATTACACAATCTTAATTAAGGTCTCCCCGATATTTTTTTATTTGTAAAAATTCCTGATATTCTTTCTGTTTATGAAAAGAGTATTCTTTTTCCTGCACGGTTAAATATGAAAGGATAGACCGGCTATTAGCGATTTTAATTCCACTTGGTTGATTTTCTTTAACCGGCTTTTATTTATTTCTGATATAATTTCAGGAGAATAAAAAACCTTCATCTTAAATAATAGTATTTTCTTTTCCATCTGCATCTATTTTGGCTCAACGGTAATCAGTTTAGCCGGTTTGTTACCATTATTTATAGCAACATGAGTTCCACCTCCAAACCAATAAGTAGTGCCTGCCTTTAATTTAAATTTTTCAGTTTTCCCATCTTCTCCTGTTTCAGTACCGGTTATATCTGTAATGGCAATATCTAGGTGAGCAGGATGACTATGTTTACCTTTACCACACACATCTTTGCCCGGATTGCTTATATATTCTGTTACTTTCATTTTTTCATTTTCAAATACAGTTTTTATCCTGTCCTTTACCGGAAACTTCAGTTGAGATTGAGCAAGAGAAGAAATGCATACAAAAGGTACGCATATTGAAATAAAGAATATTTTTTTCATAATGATAATTTTTAATATTACCAATTTACAAAAATAAAAATGGTAAAAGAAGAATTAAGAAAAAATTGATGAAAATCATTTATCACTATTTTGCTCATGGGAGTATGAAAATACATGGTGACATCTTAAATCTTTTGTGGACGCATTTCGCTTACAAACATTAATGAAACATTTGAACCGTTTATCAATGTTGAATCACATTACAGCATCGCCAATAGGCGTGCAATTAACCAGGCCGGCAAATGTTTATTTATTTTTATAACAATTTTAATGGCCAAACGTAATACGCTTATTAACTAAAAAGTAAGTCGAAATTTTAGTTTACATAATATCTTAAGATTAAGTGCAGATAGCTATTATAATGCGTAATCAATTGCATTCTATCTATATCTTTGTTAGACATGGTAAAAAACGATCCTACCGAAAAAGCTGGTTTAAATATAAAAATGAGTGAAGAGATCTTTCGCACCCTCATTGAAAAAAGTACTGATGCAATACAGTTGGTTACCCCTGAAGGAAAGATAATATACACAAGTGAATCAATAAAAAATGTATTAGGTTATACTCCTGAAGAATTGGAAGGGTTGGGAATAGGCCCCTTTATGCATCCGGATGACTTGGGCTATTTCCTGGAAAATTTTCAAACCTTACTTAAATCGCCAGGAGGGCAAATAAATTTACAATACCGGGTAAAGCACAAAGATGGTTCATGGGCATGGGTTGAAACGATCGGGGTAAATCATATGGACACTCCAAACATACATGCATTGGTTGGCAATTTCAGAAACATCACCGATCGCAAAATTGCCGAAGAGAAATTAAAAGATAATGAAGCCCGTTTAAGTTTAGCACTTGAAGCGGGAGAGATAGGAGTGTGGGATTGGGATATTGTCTCTAACAAAATAAAATGGACGGATAAGGTTTATCAGATCCATGAAGTTGAAAGGAATTCTTTTGATGGCGATTTTGTTAGTTACATTACAAGAATTTACCCTGAGGATAAAACAAGGGTCGAAGAGGCAATACAGTTAGCCTTAGAAAATAAAACTTCTTATAATATTGAATTCAGAATAATTACAGGCACAGGTAATATAAAATGGGTTTTTTCAAGTGCAAAAGTATTTTTTGATAATGATAAAGCCGTGCGGATGCTCGGCGCAACCGTTGATATTACAAAACGTAAAGAACTGGAAAAGCAAAAGGATGAATTTCTTTCGATAGCCAGTCATGAACTTAAAACCCCGGTCACGACTCTTAAAGCGTATGGACAAGTATTGCAAATGGTGTTCCAGCAGAAAGGGTATACCGACTCAGTTACAATGCTGAAAAAAATGGATTCACAGATCAATAAATTAACTTCGTTGATTTCAAATTTGCTTGATGCTACAAAAATTCAGTCCGGCAAACTAATGATGAAGGAAGAAGAGTATGACTTAAGTGAATTGCTTAATGAAATAATTGATGAATTGCAATTAACTACTCCTAATCATACAATGATTAAAGAAATAGGTGAATTAAAAAAGATATGTGGAGATAAGGAGCGTATCGGTCAGGTAATTACTAATCTTATTACTAATGCAGTTAAATTTTCCCCCCAATCAGATAAGATTGTTATCAAAACTGAAATAAGTGATGAGTCCATCTTGTTTTCTGTACAAGACTTTGGTGTTGGTATTGCCAATGAAAAACAGGATAAAATATTTGAACAGTTTTTTAGAGTGAGCAGCAAAAAGGAAATGACCTTCCCCGGATTAGGTCTGGGTCTGTATATTTCCAATGAAATAATTAAAAGGCAAAATGGAAAAATATGGTTGGAAAGTGCAGAAGGAAAGGGGTCAACATTTTATTTTAGCATACCGGTAAGACAAAAATAAATCACCACAAAAATTAGAAAAAAATATAAACCCCTGTTTAAAAATAATATGTACAATTAATAGAACTGCGTTAACCTCACGTTGAAATTCATTTACTTTTTGTCTGGAAAATTTCGCTATCGATGTAACTTTTGAATTAAATATTTATTCGTATTATAATGAATAGACGCGGAGTTTCCTTGTTGTGGCAACAACCTTTTGGACAGGATTGTACTATGTAAAATCTTTATCTCAAATTATTTATCTTCAATTGAAACAATAAATGATAAATTGTTAATAAATGAACCAAAGCAGGAAAATAATATATATTATATCGGCTTATATTACATCTGGTATTTTGAATAACTGCTTCCCTTAACTGCTTATATTTATTAATGAGAAAGTTATTAATTGTTGATGATAGTACTGATTTGATTTATGGTATGCAACGACTTTTAACTTTCTACGACTTTAATGTTCGTGTTGCCAAAGACCGTAAAACATTAATGAATGAACTGGAATCATTTAATCCCGAGATAATATTAATAGATGTATTATTAGGTGGTGAAGATGGAAGAGAAATATGTAGAGCCTTACGGGGAACCCCATCTTTCAAACAATTAACCATAATCTTATTCTCTGCATCTTCTAAGCACTTGGAAAACTTTCAGGAAGCTGGTGCAGACGGTGCAATACAAAAGCCATTTGAAATAACTGATTTAATAAATCAAATAAAATTTGCAGTCTTGCATCGAAAAAATATTAGTTTATCTGCCTGAAAATATCAAAAAAAAATATAAACCGAACTTGTAATTGTTAAGTTTTATTTCAAGAGGCTTTGCAGATGTAATTTCATTATATCTATAATACATACTTCATAAATACCGGGTGATCATTTTCATTAATGCAATACGGTTGAATTTCTTTAAATCCACATTTGTGATACAGCAACAAGGCGTTCTTCATTTCCAAATTTGTATCCAGCAGGATTCCTTTGTATGGCGAATTGTGGCACCATTCAATTACAAAATCGCAAAGGATACTGCCAATACTTTTTCCTCTGTATTCAGGGGAGACAAACATGCGTTTCATCTCGCAGTTTTCATCATCAAATTTCTTAATTCCAACACATCCCATTACCGCAGTCCCTGCTTTTGCAATGACAAATATTCCGGAAGGTGGTAAATAAATATTTCCGGGAAAATTTTCCAACTGTTTAAAAAAACTTTCCTTTCCTGCGATTAAACCTAACTCATCAAACATATAAGAACCATATTGCAGCAATAATTCTTTTGCCGAATCAGTTAAAGAAGTATCTCCGTTGATGTCAATTAATTCAACCCTTTCATTCATAAATAGTTAATGTTGTTATGTCTAAAGACAAAGAAAAGCTATGTATTACCGAAATATAATTAAATTTAAAAATGATAAATCCTAATTCTTCTATTTGCATTGCATTTCTGCTTTTCTTTTTTTCGGGTGCAGTTTGCCAGACAACTTTTAATAGTAAGAACATTAAAGTAAATCAAGAAAGAATTGAAAAACGGATTTCGGAACTGGCGCAATTTGGTAAGGACAGTGTTGGTAATGGCTATAGGGTAGCCTATAGCAAGGGCGACCAGGAAGGCCGTGCTTACATAATCTCGCTGATGAAAAAAGAAGGACTAAATGTTTCCATTGACTATGCAGGCAATATTATCGGCATCAGAAAGGGAAAAGATCTTATGAAAAATCCAATTGCTTTCGGTTCTCATATTGACATGGTGCCCAATGGTGGTAATTATGATGGTTGTGTTGGTGTAATCAGTGCTCTGGAAGTAATTGAAATATTGAATGAGCAAAATATAATAACCTCTCATCCATTGGAGGTGATTGTGTTTGCAAATGAAGAAGGCGGTGAAATTGGTAGCCATGCTTTTCTTGGTCATCTCAACAAAGATGTATTGAAGGCTGTCAGCAAAAGTGGGCTTACAATAGGAAAAGGGATCGAGGCCATTGGTAGAAATCCGGATAGTATTGACATGGCAAAACGAAAGGCAGGAAGTTTAGTAGCCTATTTGGAACTTCATATTGAACAGGGAGGGTACTTGGAAAAGGATAAAAATGATATTGGAATAGTGGAAGGAATTGTAGGGATCGAGGAATGGGAAGTAACCGTGAATGGATTTGCCAATCACGCAGGAACAACTCCTATGAATAACAGGCAGGATGCTTTATTGGCTGCTTCGAAATTAATTATTTCCTGCCATGAGATTATCAGAAGTACAACTGGAAGGCAGGTTGGCAATGTAGGTAAAATTGTTGCTGAGCCAGGTGCACCCAATGTTATTCCCGGTAAAGTAGTTTTCAATCTGGAGCTAAGAGATCTTTCGTCAGAGAAGATCTGGAAAATGTTCAAAGAAATAGAAATGAAGGCTGATACAATAGCAAAAACTTCTGGCGTTACAATTTCATTTAAAAACCTGAATATGTCATCCACACCTGCCCTGATGGATAAAAATATACAGATGGTAATAATAGCTTCGGCAAAAGACCTGGGTCTTCGCTATAGTATCATGCAAAGTGGGGCAGGGCATGATGCGCAGGAAATGGCAGGACTAACGCCAAGCGGTATGATTTTTATACCCAGCGCAGGAGGGATCAGTCATTCTCCTAAAGAATTTTCAAGATCTGTTGATATGGCCAATGGAGCAAACGTTTTATTACAAAGCATTTTAAAATTAGATACGAAGTAATCATACAGAAATGAAAAAGATAACATTCATCATTTGTTGCATGATTATTTTGCACACGGTAATTATTAAAAACGGTATCATAACCGCTATTGGAAATGGAAACAAAGATTTCTCCATTTTTAGCATCAGATGCTATTCTGATGACAAGTTAAAAAGCTACATGAAAATATTTTGGCTTATCAAATTTTATAAATGGTGATTCCCGTGCCATAAAATGACTTTTAGCCAAAATTACGAATAAACATTAACTAAAAAATTTAGTTATTAATACTAATAATATTAGTTTTTGGTTTATTATGTATTTGAACTGCAAAACATATTATAGCTTTAGATACGGGACATTTTCAATAGAAGAATTGATAAATGGTGCGCTTGATAAAGGGATATCCTCCCTGGCACTAACTAATATTAATTCTACTTGTGATGTTTGGGAATTTGTAAAACTTTCTCTGGAAGCAGGAATAAAACCAATTGCAGGTGTGGAAGTTCGGAATGATGATAAACTTCTTTACATTTTAATTGCAGCAAATAATAATGGACTTGCATGGATTCACAGTTTTCTCTCTCAGCATTTGATGGAAAAAAAAGCATTTCCTGAAGTTGATGCATGTCCTGTTTTTTTTGAAGACTGTGCTGATGGATTTGTTATCCATCCATTGCACTCAAAACCCCTGCGGGAATTATTGCCAAATGAAAAAATTGGAGTGTTGCCCTGGGAAGCAAATAAATTAATTGGACTTGATTGGAAAAACCATAAAGACAAATTTATTGTACGCCAACCGGTAACCTTTCAGAATAAAACGTATTTTAATCTGCACAGGTTATTGCGATCAATTGACAAGAATTGTTTGTTATCCAGATTGCCTTTAGAAGCGCAGGCAACACCAAAAGAAACATTTGTTTCACCATCTTCCATTCTTAAAGCGTTTGAACAGTATCCCTTTATTATTACCAATACTTATAAATTAATGGATGCCTGTTCTATATCAATTGATGTCAATACTGACAAAAACAAACAATGTTTCAGCGCAACTAAAAAAGATGATAAAATATTATTATTAAAGCTCACTCAGGATGGGTTTTTAAAACGGTTTGAAAAAAAAAATAAAGTTGCACTCGAGCGCCTCCAGAAAGAATTAAAAGTAATTGACGAGCTTGGATTCAATGCATACTTTCTAATCAACCATGATATTGTTCAACATGCGACGTCAAGAGGTTTTTATCATGTAGGACGTGGTAGTGGTGCTAACTCAATAGTAGCGTACTGTTTGGGAATTACTGATGTTGATCCCATAGAACTGAATTTATATTTTGAAAGATTTCTAAATTCCGAACGTACTTCACCACCGGATTTCGATATCGACTTTAGTTATACCGACAGGGATGAGATAATGGATTATATTTTCAAACGGTTCGGTAAAAATCATGTTGCTATTTGCGGTTCTTATTCTACGTTTAAACATGATGCGGTAATACATGAATTAGGAAAAGTATTTGGATTACCGGAAGATGAAATTAAGACATTGCAAAGAGCAACCCAATCGCAGGATCATATTCAAAAATTAATTTTTCAATATGGTGCATTGCTAAAAGGTTTTCCTAACATCATGTCCATCCATCCATGTGGTATGCTGATAACAGAAGAAAAAATTACCAACTATGCCACCTGCTTTATGCCTCCGAAAGGTTTTGCCGGAGTGCAGATGGATATGTTTATTGCTGAAGACATCGGTATTAATAAGTTTGATATTTTAAGTCAACGGGGATTGGGGCATATAAAAGAATGTTTGACATTGATAAAAAAAAATAAAGGTGTTGATGTAAATATTCATGACTTTGAAAATTTTAGAAATGATGAAGCAATTAAAAAGCAAATTCGCGGAGCAAATACCATTGGCTGCTTTTACATTGAGTCACCCGCCATGCGCCAGTTGTTAAAAAAACTTTGTTGCGATGATTACATAACATTAGTGGCAGCAAGCAGCATCATCCGCCCCGGTGTTGCACAATCAGGAATGATGCGAGAATACATTTTTCGTTATCACAACAGAGATAAGGTACAATACATCCATCCTCTTTTTGAGGAACATCTTGGGGAAACCTTTGGTGTTATGGTATTCCAGGAAGATGTAATAAAGATCGCTCACTACTTTGCCGGCCTTACACTTGGTGAAGCAGATATATTAAGAAGAGCAATGAGTGGCAAGTATAAAAACAATAACAGGTTTTTTATGATGAAAGAAAAGTTTCTTTCAAACTGCAGGAAGATTGGCCACGCAGATGGAATAGCAAATGAAGTCTGGAGGCAAATGGAAAGTTTTGCCGGATACAGTTTTAATAAAGCACATTCAGCAAGTTTTGCAGTGGAAAGTTATATGAGCCTTTATTTAAAAACATATTTTCCAAAAGAATTTATGGTGGCTGTTATAAACAACTTTGGTGGTTTCTATTCCCGTGAATTATATTTTCTTGAATTATTAAAAACAGGTGGACAGATAAAAGCGCCCTGTGTAAACAATAGTGATGAATACACGAATATAAGTGGCAATGAAGTTTATGTAGGGTTTATTCATATCAAAAAACTGCAATCAAAACTTGTCGAAATAATTATTGAAGAACGGAACGTCAATGGACCTTATTTGCAATTACAGGATTTTATCGAGCGAACTAACATTGGGCCTGAACAATTAAATACATTAATCAGTATTGGCGCATTTCGGTTTACAGGCAAATCAAAAAAACGTTTGTTGTGGGAAGCAAATTTCCTGCAGAAAAAAAATCAGCCTGCTCTTCACATAGGAAAACAATTATTTGAAGATGAGCCTTTGGAATTTTCTTTACCTGAATTAACAGATAATCCATTGGATGATCTATATGATGAATTAGAAATAATGGGCTTCACACTTTCTAACCCTTTTGCTTTAGCTGAAGATGATACTGATAAATACATTTTATCAAAGGATCTAAAAAGCAATGTTGGTAAAACAGTTATCTGCCTTGTTTATTTTATTGCGCACAAACATGTTATTACAAAAAATAATGACCAGATGTATTTCGGAACTTTTGTTGACAAAGAATTGAATTGGATAGATACAGTTCACTTCCCTGATGTAGCAAAGAAATATCCGATAAATAACAGTGGCTTTTACAGCATCGCAGGTAAAGTAGTAGAAGATTTCGGAGTACAAAGTATTGAAGTGCATACAATGTATAAAGTAGGATATAAACAACGCAGTTATGCAAACTTAGGATAATGCTATTTACAAAAGACCGCCATATAACCCACATGGATCTTGATACATTCTATGTATCGGTTGAGTATTTACGTAACTCTAAATTAAAAGGTAAGCCTGTTTTAATTGGAGGCATGAGTGATCGTGGAGTTGTAGCATCGTGTAGTTATGAAGCAAGAAAATTTGGGATACACAGCGGCATGCCTATGAGAGCAGCAAAACATTTATGCTCCCATGCAGTGGTAGTTAAAAGTGATTTTGAGGAATACAGCAAGTATTCAAAACTTGTTACTGAGATTATAAAAGACAGGGTGCCTATGTTTGAAAAAGCAAGTATTGATGAGTTTTATATTGACCTCACAGGTATGGATAAATTCTTTGGTTGCAGGAAATTCAGTGATGAATTAAAACAGAAAGTAAATAAAGAAAGCGGGCTTTCAATTTCTTATGGACTGGCATCAAATAAACTTATCAGTAAAGTAGCAACCAATGAAATAAAACCAAACGGGCAAATAGAAATCCCTTTCGGTAATGAGAAAACCTTTCTTGCCCCGTTAAGCATAATGAAAATACCTGGCATTGGTAAAGAGACAGGATATAAATTATTAAAGATGGGAGTAGAAACAGTAAAGACATTAAGTGAGATTCCTGTAAAACTCATGTATAATCTTTTGGGAAAAAACGGAAATGAATTACATCGCAGAGCAAATGGAATTGATGAATCACCTGTTGTTCCTTACCGGGAACAACAATCAATTAGTACAGAACAAACTTTTGAGACAGATACAATTGATACAACATTTATGTATAAACAATTAGTGAGAATGACGGAGAAGATCGCATTTGAACTTCGTTCAAAAAATAAACTTACCGGCTGTATTTCGGTAAAAATTAGATACAGCGATTTTCAGACAGAACAAAAACAAATATCAATAGATTACACCGCTGCAGATGAGGACTTACTGTAAAAAGCAAAAGCGTTGTTTGATAAATTGTATACCCGGCGTCAACTAATAAGATTAATCGGTATCCGTTTCTCTGACCTTATTCCTGGCACTTATCAGATAAATTTATTTAATGATACACAGGAACAAATAAAACTTTACCAGGCAATTGACAGCATAAAAAAACAGTATGGAGAAAAGTTTTTGATTAGGGCAATCGGTTGTGGGGTTAATAAAATAATTAAATTAAACACACAAAATTTATTTATTGAATAACTTTTAGCAACCTGACACCATGCGGAGCTACTTTGGTTGAAAAACTATTTGCAAATGAGCCCAGATCTTTTTGTCGCCACAAATCTCTTACTTTTTCATTTTCTTTCAATTGTAATTCATTCCAGTTAACTGAAATTGTCTGGTATGAATTTTTTAGGTTTAATATACCAATAGCCTTACTTCCATCTTCCATTTCTTTCATCCAAATCTGATAGTCATTTTTTTTAATTATTAGTTTTGCCTGCTTTCCCAAAACATCCTGATCTACTGAAATAACTTCATCATTACTCAATAAATTTAAAGTAAAGTCATCAAGTTTATTTACATCACAACCAATTAATAAAGGAGCACTTAATAAACACCACAAGCTGATTTGCGTGTATTGTTCATCGGGCGTAAGCCCCGTTATATGTGGTTTATTACTAAAACTAAGCTGACCAATTTGTAACATATCCGGATCATTCCAATGTCCTGGACCGGCATAAGAATAAAGATTTTCTTGTCTGCTCAGGATATTAAAAATACTTTCCCATGAATCAGAAATATCACCAGTTGTTCTCCAGACATTTCCATCAACATCTGACCCCCATTTCCATACATCTTTCATTCCATACTGACAAAGACTATAAATCATATCTCCTGGTTGAGATTTTAAAGCCTTCTGCATAACGATATATGGTTTTTTATAAGCACCAACTGAAGTATCATTTTCCAATTTAAAAACATCTTGATAACTACACCAGTCATATTTCAAATAATCAACACCCCATGAAGAATAAGTTGTTGCATCACTTAATTCATTTTTATAAGAACCTAAATATCCCCCGCATGTCCTTGAACCTGGAGAAGAATAAATTCCAAACTTGAAACCTTTACTATGCAACCATTCACCCAGTTCTTTCATTGAAGGAAATTTATTGTTTGGAAGAATCGTACTATCATCAGCACGTTTTTGCGCTTCCCATCCGTCATCAATATTTACATAATTCCAGCCATGATCTGCCAAACCCCTGTCAATTAAAGATTGTCCCGATGTTTTTACTTTGTCCTGACTAACACTTAATCCCCAGCAATACCAACTGTTCCAGCCCAATGGTGGTGTAAGCGCCAAAAGATCTCCGGCCTTTATTTTAAATTCTCTTTGCGTTTTACCCCGGTCGTTAGTAACAACAATTTCAGTCTTAAATTCACCGGCAGCAGGTAATGATCCTGTAATAATTCCCGTGCTTTCATTCAGATGAAGAGTTGGGGGTAAATTTTTAATCTGGTAATGAAGTGGTTTTTGCCCGGTAGCAGGAATTTTAAAGAGAAATGGTGATCCGGAGTGCACGCCATAAATTTTTGCGCCATTAATTTGTGGAAGTAAAGAAGATTTTGGTGTAAGAATATAAGGAATAGGATAATTTATAGTTTTTATTTTACCTGTATTTTGCTCTTTGAAAGTTGCAATTACAATTATCCGTTTCCCTTGTAAAATAGTAATTTTTTTATGAAATGATTTGTATGGAAAAAGTTCAATATTTTGATTAAAAATATTCAGCACTTTATCCGCATCACCATCAATTATTTTCAGGGAAAGCATTCCTGTAATTTTTTTATGAATTATATTTTCAACATCTATTATTTCAGCATCCTTAATAGATTGTTCCTGGTGAAAGTTGATGGAAATTCCATCAATAAGATCTACCATATTAATAAAAGGGGTGCCACCATAAATACCTCCGCCACCGCCGCCATCGTACACTCTTACGGCTAATACATTTTCTTTATCCCATCTTAAAAAATTGCTGGCAGTACTTATTCTATATTCTCTCTCGGTAGAGTAAAAACCTATATAACCTTTTTCGCTTTCCGGAAAACTTCCTGTTGCCCCAATCTTTTCTCCATTCAGATAGGTTTCATCTGCATCGTCAATTTTAGCCAGATAAATTCTTAAAAAATCTTTCCAGAAGGAAGAATTTTTTAATGATGAGGGTAAATTAAAATGAAACCTGTACCAGGCATATCCATCATAATCTGGATAGCCCTGCGATTCCCATAATGTGTTTGCCTGTATTGATTTCCATCCTGCGTCATCAAACTGAATTTCTTTATAATTAATATTGTCTCCGGTAGAAAATTTTGCAGATGAAAGCACGATTTTTTGTTGAGCGCTTAAATATTGGAAGGAGAAAAACAGGTAAATACAAAAAATATTTTTCATAATGAATGATTTTAAACAAGCAACAAAAAGGTGATTGTGTAATCTGTATAAATTTAAAAATTCAATTCCAAAGCAGGTACATCTTCATGTTCAAATTCTTTCGTTGGTTCAATAACTTCTCTAAAATCCTTTGCAATAGAACAGGCTTGCATTTCATTTGCAGGATATTGAGTTGCAGCAATTTCCAAAATTCTTTCTTCAGATACATTTCCAAACATCCATTCATAACCAAGATCTTCATTTAAAATGGTGGGCATTCTTTTTTTACTATTATGTACCTGCTCCATTAATTTATTTGCTTTCGTTGTTACAATAGCAAATGATTCTACATATTCTCCGGTTACTTTATCTGTCCATGGTTGCCAGATACCAGCCATAAAAAAGTACGATTTATCTTTTATGGTAATGTAATACGGATATTTGTTGGCAGTCTTTAATGGTTGCCCGGTTTTTTTATTCAATGGAAAAATATGCCTCCATTCAAAAAAACCGGTTGAAAGAACTAAACATCTTCTTTTAAGAGCCGCATTTCTGTATATCTTTCCCGGTAAAAGCAATTCCTCACAAACCGCATTTAGGGTAATGATGAGCGGCCGAAATTTCCCTGAACTGTCTTTATATCCGTTTCTCATTTTAAAAACTTCTTCCCTTGTTTTCAAATAATGTGGAATAAATCCCCATTCCATTTGCACAATATCAAAATCTTCTTTACCAGAAATTGGTTTTAAAACAGCATTCATGTTGTAATCAAAACCAACCTGTAGATCACGGTTTAAAAAATCATAATTGGCTACCGCCTTCTCCAATTGTTTTAACCGGATATATTCAACTCTTGTTACTTTTTGCCCGTTATAATAACACATTACTCAAAGGTTTTAAAGAATTCAGAAATTAATGTCCCAACTTCTTCGGCTTCTTTTTGTCTTCCTTCAGGAATAGAAGTCCAAAATTTATAAGCATTGGAATGTACAGCTCTGCTTATTACTAATGGAGGTCGATTATCAGAGAAAACAA
This sequence comes from Chitinophagales bacterium, assembly GCA_025353485.1. Classification (GTDB taxonomy): domain Bacteria; phylum Bacteroidota; class Bacteroidia; order Chitinophagales; family Chitinophagaceae; genus Ginsengibacter. The sequence continues at coordinate 1,870 of JANXQO010000182.1, read as the reverse complement.
TTCTAAAAATAACCTGCGCCCCTACTGAATGGCGTTGTACCTGTATCTTGCCATTTTTTAAATTCAATTCAAATTTATTCTGATTTTCCATTTGTCAAACTAAAATAAAGGTAAATTTTCTAAATGCAAAAGTAAAGGTAGAGAGAGAGAGAGTAATAATTTGGCTCAGTTAAAGATGTCAGATACTGGTTAATTAAAATTTCAAAATGAAGAAACTTCGATTTGTGATAAAGGAATGTCGGCTTCATTATAATTTTAAAACATTCCTTTAAAATTGTTTGTTGCAATAAAAAATAAAATTGTACACCTCTCTCAAACTGAAGGTGATTTTTTCTACCACGTGAGTGCCATCACTTTGGTCCGGTCTGTCAGATTAATCACATTCCGGGAATTTAATCCATTGCTGACAAATATTAATAATCACGTAAATATATTACCAAATTATTTAGGTATAGATCCAGTTTAGCCTACCATATTTTTAGTAGTTTTTAAGATAAAAAGAAATACAAAAAAGTAAAAACAGCTTTATTATAACTGCTAACTTTTATTGCTATATTATTTGTCTTTTTAATATTCCTTTGGATTAACGATATGGAAAACTGCAGAATAATGCGGAAAGCGCAACTATTTTTAATTAATTTTTTTTTGGGTAATGTGACAATCCGGTAGTAATTACATCATTGTATAAACTGCTTTAATTCCATTGGGATAAATATAAATAAGCTTGATTACATAGGGAGCTGTTTTCGTTATCCAAAAAGTCATCTTCCCATTATCATCAGTATTAATTACCCATGCGATAACACTTCTGCCCGGACCTGCTTCCACCATTTCTTTACCCGTTACTGTAAATGTAGCCCAACGTATGTCAGTAGTATTTTCATCCATGCCCGGAAAAGTTGCCCATAACCCAGTTTTAAGTGGAAAGGCAGATAGTAAAATTCCATAAAGCCCTCCAAAAAAATCAAACACTTTTCTTTTATAACTACCTCACCCTTTTTTACAATTGCTCCAGACGTATCTATTGCTTCATATTTAACCAATTTTTCCAAAAAATCAATATGCCTGTAGGTATTATTGTTTCTCCTGAAATCTCTTGAAATGGGTTCCATCGTTTTAGGATCAAAAACATTAACCAGGGTAGTTACGATACCCCCCTTGTTATATTTTGCAATTTGGGTACGCTTGAGCAGGGCTTTGCCATTTACCATAATCTTCTGTACTTCATCGCTCCACCTGCAGGCATCAATAGAATCTCCATTGGGTTTCGCATAAGTTAGCTTCCAAAAATTTTTATAAGGCTTAATAAAAGAACCGCTGATCCTGCGGTCTCCAACGTGAACTGTTTTATTTCCTGTGCTTTGTGCATCAAGGTCAAAAGTTGATGAAAAAAAGATGAAAGAAAAAACGGGTAATAAATATTTAAATTTAATGGTCATGTCTCCCTGATTAAATTCGAAATATAGCAATGTATATTTATATCAGAGGAGCAAATAGGCGAAAATTGACATTTTGATGAATGTAAAATAGTCCAGAATTTATTTGGCTACTAAAAATAACAATCATCCTTCTGGTAATTACAATAATAGCTTTCCTTTTTTTTAAAACGATTGCCTTCTGAATCAGGGCTCTTTAGGATAATGCTACCCAGGCTATTTATCTGAAGCCCAAATAACTTATAAACCAGGGAATCTTTTCTGAATTTTAGCATCATTGTTAAATCATGAATTGAAATACACAACTTTTTAATATTTTGGAACATCTATACGTGTATAGATTATTTATATGCTATATAATAAAAATCGCAGTATAAGGCTTATTCTTTTTATTGTATGTTTAATAATTCTTGCCACCCTTTTTACTCTTTTTA
>JANXQO010000178.1 GCA_025353485.1 Chitinophagales bacterium | reverse complement strand
TTTGAAAATTTTTCTTTTGTACCGATGTTAAAAGGCAAAAATTAATGCATCTGATTTCTACTTACCAAATAATATTATTTAACATCATCCGGTGAACCTACCCTTACAATTTGCCTTGTAATACCCTCAGATGAACTATCTTCATCCGCTGAATTTACAATAAGATTTTAGCGTATTACTTTTTTTGCAATTATGAAACAGAATACATTTATTCACTTATCAGAACCTGAGCCTCATCAAATAAGAACAAAAGAAATTTTAAAAAGTCATCCTGATATAAGAAACCTTATCGGAAAAAACCCATCCTCTTTTTTTATTATACTTGGTGTGGTTTCCCTTCAAATAACAGCTTCAATACTTCTTTCATCACAGCCCTGGTGGCTGGTAATAGCAGTAGCTTATCTTTTTGGTGCATTTGCAAATCATGCGTTGTTTGTTATGATTCATGAATGTTCTCACAAGCTGCTGTTTAAAAAACCAGGTGCAAATATTTTAGCAGGTATTTTCGCAAATATGCCACAGGTATTTCCAAGTTCTGTTTCGTTCAGCCGCTATCATCTAAAGCATCATTCCTTTCAGGGAGTTCATGAACTGGATGGTGACCTTCCCAACAAATGGGAAGCAAAGCTTATCAACAATTACTTTATAGGTAAAGTAATATGGCTGTTACTTTATCCGCTATTTCAATTTTTCCGCCTCTCCAGGTTAAAAGAAATTAAAACATTTGATAAGTGGATGTTGCTTAACTATGTTGTGCAAATAATTTTTGTCAGCTGCATCATTTATTTTTTTGGTACAAAATCAATTGTGTATTTAATTTTAAGCCTTTTTTTTTCTGTAGGGCTGCATCCTTTGGGCGCACGGTGGATACAGGAACATTATGTTATTCATAAAAACCAGGAAACCTATTCCTACTATGGCATTTTAAACAAAGTATCTTTTAATGTGGGTTATCATAATGAGCATCATGATTTTCCTTCTATTCCCTGGAATAAACTTCCCAGGATAAAACACAAAGCTGCTTCGTTTTACGATTCCCTTATCTCACATCATTCGTGGACAAAACTTTTTTTTCGTTTTTTATTTGACAGGGAAATATCATTGTATTCAAGAATAACACGAAACAACCGGGGCAAACTTAAATTAATGGATGAGATGACTATGAAATAAAAAAAGCATACTTGCTTTTATTTTACAGATTTAATAATTCATTTTCAAACTATTTACCAGTCAACTTTCCTAACCAAAGAGAAGTATATTGTTTGGTATAATAAATAGCAGCAAAAACATACCACCGAAAATCGGGATAAAACTTTTTCATAAACTGTGCATGGTTTTTTATACTTGTAATTCTCACCTGTCGCAGTTTATCTTTTGATGTGCTGCCTTTATGTATGTGCATCACTTTTGCAGCAGGCAAAAAATGAATTTGATAACCAAGGTTCTTAAAATCCCAGCACCAAAGCACATCTTCACAATACATAAAAAAGTCGCCTGCCAATTTATTGCCATTCAATTCATGTATTATTTTTTTAGGAAAGAATATAAATGTTCCCCAAATCCAATCACATTTCATATCACTTTTATGATCAAAATAATGATGAAGCATTAATTTTTCCTTCTTCTTTTTAGGCAACAAAAGATAAAGAGGCAACACTTCCAGTAACTCCCACGTTATGGTTCTGAACCTTCTGCAATTATATTGTATCCTTCCGTCAGGATAAGTAAGTTGTGAAGAGGTCATTCCTACTTCAGGATGTTGCTGCATGTAATCGTAGCAAATTTTTGGAGCATTATTTATTAATTCAGTATCGCTGTTAAGCAATAAAATATATTCGCCTTTTGCTTTGGAGATACCGATATTATTGCCTCCTGTAAAGCCTGTATTTTCGGCACTAACAATCAACCTGATGTCAGTAAATGTTTTAAGAAATAATTGTGGGTCACATTCGGATGAATCATTGTCAACCAAAATAATTTCATAAGTAAGATCCACTAATTTTTCTTTTATTGACTGAATGCAATTGCATGTCAACTTAAAAGTATTGTAATTGATAATGATAATTGATAACTGCATTAAATTGGTTAATTAATGTATTGGTCAGTCGTTATTCCTATCGCCATTTAAAAACTTTTTTAATTTTTAATTTTATTAACCTTAGTAGAAGCCATAACCCTTCTCTTACAACCTTATTACCTTATTTAATTAATTTTTCCTAAATGTTGCAAAGTCTTTTGATAAAATTTTATAAATGTTTCATATTCTTCCTGGAAAGTTATTTTTTTATGATGTTCAGGTTGATTAAGTATGTATTTACAAACTTTATCTACATCAGATTTTGATACTGAAAAGGTAGAAGCGGAATCCTGCCATGCAAAATGGGTAGCACAAAGTTCATTTTCATTTATAAATCGTTGCGAACTTTCAGCAACTATGGTCGCAATATTTTCTTCTGATAATTTTGGAGACCGTGATATAAGAAAATGCACATGTTCCGGATTGGCATATATAGAATATAAATGGGAGTCATTATTATTTACTATGCCTGTAATATATTTTTCAATCCGTTGGCGGTGTTTTTCATCAATAACCGGCAACCGGTGTAGAGTAGTTAATATAAAATGAGTATATAAATTATTATATTCTATTTTCATTTCAATAAATTTAGAATAAGCTAATAAGGTTTATCAATATTACCATTATTGTTTTCTACTAAGGTTTATATTAAAGATGTCAAATCTTTTTCTATCAATAAACTTTATAAAAGAATGGGTTGTTTACTAATATCCTGAAAAAATATTTTATTATATATCCCGTGTTGCTAATGTAGCCGGAAATATTCTTCCATTTATATTTTGCTTTTCTTCCTTTAAAAATTTTCTCTATCAATAAACCAATTACAAAAACAGGAATTTCTATTATGAAGAAAAAACAAACCAGCAGGTAATAAAAAATCCCAAACTGTTTCCTTATCCGCAGCAGCATTGAAATAATTATCTGTGTTGCTTTTTTACTCCACAGGTTTTTACTGTTATCATTATCAGTGTTATAATATTCACCACTTGTTCCTCCACCAATATGGATAACCTTTGGTTCTTCAAACAAATAAAGCTTGCCTTGTTTTCTTAAACGGCTGCACCATTCAATCTCTTCTGAATACATAAAAAAATCTTCGTCAAACAATCCTGACCTTTCCAATACATTTTTTTTCACCATAATAAAAGCGCCGACAATCCAATCTACTTCCTGTACAGCAACTACTTCTGTAACACTGGGAATTTTTGTTTTCAATTTATATCCCATAAACCTTATAAGACGTCCGAGATAGGGAAGCGGTAATAAAACATTCAATCCGCCTCTTTTAAAATAGGCCCCTGATATCTGGTGTGTGCCATCAGGATTTAATAATTGTACGCCACAGGCAACTGCATCTTCTTTACTTTTAAAAAGATCAATCGTTTTATCCAATGCATTGTCTGTAATAATTGTATCAGCATTGAGAACTAAAATATATTCACCCCTTGATGCGTTGATGCCAGTGTTGTTAGCTCTGGCAAAACCGGCGTTGTAGCCACTTTGTATCCATGTAATAGCAGGAAATGCAGCACGAATTTTTGTTTCATTGTCATCTCCTGAATTATTATCTACTACAATTATTTCAAAACTGTACTTCTGTGTTTGTTTATAAATACTTTCGATACAAGCCAAAACATGATGCGCCGATTTATAATTGATTATTATAATTGATAGATCCATATTCTTGTGTTAGGTGTCAGGCGACTCAAAGTCGCCAGGCACCTTAAATTATTGTTCAGGTGTCTGACACTTTTTAAGTGTCTGACATCCTGGTCTGCAACTCTTTTTTGCGAAAGCTCATGTATATACCGCCTATTAGAAGAAGATATAATAAAATATTTCCTATGGTTGCTAATGTGTAACCGGTTTTATATGACGCCGGCTCAAATTTAAAATTGATAACATGATGACCTGCAGCAACGGGCATACCCCGCAATAAATAATTCACTTTATAATGCGGCGTTTTCTTTCCATCAATGTATGCATTCCATCCTGCACTATAATATATCTCGCTGAATACTGCAAACTGTTCACTCTTAGCATCGCTCTCATATTCTATTTCATCATTGTTGTATTTCGTTAATTTAATTTTTGCAGAAGAATCAAATGATGGTTGAGTAATTGCAGCATTTTGAGCCTTGTCAATAAATGCTGTTAGTGCAGGATCAAATTTATCCAATGCTTTTATTTCTTCTACAGGTCCCTTAACAGTTTGTAGTTGTTTTACAAACCATGCTGCACCCATGGCGCTGTCATTTTTTTGTACAGTAACGGCGCCGGTTTGCTGATCAGGAAGTAAAAAATATTTTGTATCGAGCATATTGAGCACAGCCATGTTCATCGGATTTTTTGAAAGCTGGGTTTCTATCAAATCCTGGTATAGCCTTAGTTTGGCAGCATGGTAACCACCTATAGAGCGATGATAGTATGCGGTTTTTGATTCATTAAAACGATCGGGCGCTAAATTATAAACACGGTAATGCGGATCTTTATCCTGTAGTATCAGTGCATCAGCCTGTGAGGTTTTAAAATTTGTTTCAGTATAAGTATCAGCATCAGTATAATTATCCTCACCTAAATATTTTTTACCTGTGATGAAAAGATCACCTGTGCTTATCAATACAAGAATAATAACTACCACCAGTGAGGATATTATTTTTCTTCTTCTGAAATATAAAAGTGCCGCTAACAATACTGAAAATCCAAGAACACGTAAAAGATCTCCGCTGAACATTTCTTTCCTGTCAGCGATCATTCCAGTAATTATCATCCGGCTGATATCAGCTCCTCCCTGAGCACCACTATATGCTGCAATAATTTCTTTATCAACCGGGGCTTTATAATCATTCATCAGATAGAGAATTCCAATAAAAACCACGAGGCCGCCAAATGTGAATAATATCTTTTTAAAATTGTTTTTGATAAATTCCTCTGTTTTTTCTGTAAACAGAATTTGCTGTAAGCAGAGTACAGCCAACAATGGAACTAATAGCTGCGGAATAACCAAAGCCATAGAAGGCGCTCTGAATTTGCTGTACAGGGGAAGGGTATTAAAAAGAAAATCATTAAACGCCGGAAAATATTTACCCCACGCCATAAAAATTGTAAAGATCACCGCAGCCAATATCCACCACTTATGTTGCGTTTTTAAAACAACCAGGGCTACGATAAAAAGTAAACAACTTATTACTCCTAAATAAACCGGGCCAGCAGTCCCTTCTACAATTCCTCCCCAATATTTTGGTAATGATGAGGCTAATTGAAGTGCATTTGCTTCCGGGATATTTTTTTCAACAAGCTGTTTTACCAGGTTTGAGTTTTCATCAAATGTTTGTGAACTGCTGCCACCATAGGAGTTTGGCATCATCAGTGTTACCGTTTCGCCTTTGCCTAAACTGTATTGAAAAGCATAATCATTATCAAGCCCTGTGGTTTTCTTTTGAACAATACCTTTATCGGTGGTTTCAATTGTTTTACCTCCACGCATTGTAAACTTAGCATAATCATACGTTGTAAGAAAAGTAACTCCGGCATTAGAGATGCCAATTACTGCGCCAACGAGGGCCAATGATAAAGCAATTGCCATGTGTTTCCATTCTTTATTTTTTACCCAGTGGATACTATAGCTGAGTGTCATAAATACTACAGCAATAAAAACATAATAATTTATCTGCGGATGATTGGAGGTTACTTCCATTGTGGCAAACAGCGTTGTAACAGCAAGCCCAATCCAATATTTTTTTTCATATAACCAGACAAGACCCGCAAGCAATGCAGGTGCATAGGCAATTGCCATCATTTTTGTTTCGTGGCCTGCACTGATAATTACAGGATCGTATGTTGAATATGCAAATGCAAGCGCACCGAAAATACCAACGAAAGGATTACAGCGGAAAGCTATGCACAGCAGGTAAAAGCAGATACATGCAAGAAAAAAAAAGTTGGCAGGCTTTGGTAAACCCAGCGCAATAATTTTATTAAAGTTCAACAAATAATTGGGGCCTTCAATAGCCACCTGGTAATTGGGCATACCACTAAATAAGTTGGTATTCCATAATGGCAGATGCCCAAATTTTTCTTTGTAATCAAAGGCATTTTTTTCCATACCATTTACGCTAACAATATCATGTTGTTGTAAAACTTTGCCTTCAAAAGCAGGTTTACAAAACAGTATGGAAACGATCACAAACGCGGCGATCGCAATTAAGTGTGGCAACAGCTTTTTAAGATCAATCTTCATTAATATTTATTTTCTGTAATGAGCGGCAATTTAAAGTTATTTTAGTGATTGTAATAATATATGGCTGGCACTACCTTAATTTTGGATATTTTTTAGAATATTTTTTT
>JANXQO010000163.1 GCA_025353485.1 Chitinophagales bacterium | reverse complement strand
GAAAAAAATAAAAGCCAAAAGAATACAACTTCTAAAAATAAATTCTGCCAAAGCCATAGAGGATGAAAACAAAGCCAATCTTATAAAAAGTTAATTTTTTTTTTTAAAATGTTACCGCTGAAATCATAAAAAAATCCCGCTGTTAAGCGGGATTTACATGTGGTGATTTTCCTGTTATTTATCAGCAATGTCAAACTTTTTAAAGATTGATCTAACATTCTTCTGAATTTCTTTACTGCTGAAATTGTTATTATTCAATTCATCAGTTGTCCAGCCCTGCCAAACAGTTTTATCTGTTTTTGCATCAATCATGCTTATAGAAACAGTTCCTTCCTTAACGGGGGTGGTATACCTATCGTATCCCAAAAATTGAGAAGGATAGTAAAGCGTTCCATACCTGCGGGTGTAAGGATTATAATACACTCTTGAATAAGGTCTGCTATACACAGGATCATTTTGTTCCTTTACACTTTTTTCTACCAACAGATCATAGCTTAGTAACAGATCAGGGTTATTTTTCACTTCCCTGAAACCATTCTTTTGCAATTCACCATCTACAATTGATTTGAGATTTTGTGCAGCGATCTCATTAGTAAACTTATCCTTGTTTTCCTTATCCATCCAGGTATAAGTTTTGTAATTTTTAAGATTTGCTGACTTGTCTTTTTCAATATGGGCAGAAGTTCCGCAACTGCTTAACAGTATCGCACCAACAGAAAAAACCAGTACATAAAAACTTTTTAATCGTTTCATAGCTACTCCTTTTTTTTATACTTTATATACGTCAAATAGTATGCTATAGAGAAAAGAGAACTGTGAAAGTTTAGTGAAAGGCTATTCTTTTTTAAGGTTTGTTTTTAGTAAGGAAATCTCTAATAACAACAAGTTTAAACTTTCCAAAAGTTTAAATTAAGCATTGGCGTTAGTTTATAATTACCAACTTTTGGAAAGTTCAGTAATTAGAGATGCCCTTAATTAAAACTTTCCTCTTTTTCCGGGAATTCAGATTCAATTTCTATTCGTAGTTTGTGAAAAATTTTAACAGCTATGACGTTTGAATGGAAGGGTGTTTTTCCGGCACTTACAACTAAATTCACTATAGATGATCAATTGGATCTTTCAATGTTTGAAAAAAATCTCCGGGCACAACTTGACGCAGGTGTTGATGGTATTGTATTAGGTGGAAGTTTGGGCGAAGCAAGTGTATTAACCACAGAAGAAAAAGAAATTCTTGTAAAATTTGCTGTTGAAAAATGTGATGGAGTTCCTGTTGTTTTAAACATTGCAGAAGGATCAACAAAAGAAGCATTAAAACAAATAAAATATGCAAAAGAATGGGGCGCCAAAGGTTTAATGTTACTGCCGCCAATGCGTTATAAAAGTGATCACAGGGAAACAATAACTTATTTTAAAACGCTTGCTGCTTCTACTGATCTGCCAATAATGCTATACAATAATCCCGTTGATTACAAAATAGAAATTACGCTTGATATGTTTGATGAATTGCAGGAGTGTAAAAATATTCAGGCTGTAAAAGAATCAACAAGAGATGTAATAAATGTTACAAGAATGATCAACCGTTTTGGAAAGAGGTTTAAAATTTTATGTGGTGTAGATCCTCTTGCAATGGAAGAATTATGTCTTGGCGCAGATGGTTGGGTTGCAGGGTTGGTCTGTGCTTTCCCGAAAGAAACGGTTGCAATATATCGTTTGGTGAAAGCCGGAAAATTGGATGAGGCTACAAAGATTTACAGGTGGTTTATGCCTTTACTGGAACTTGATATTCATCCCAAACTTGTTCAATACATAAAACTTGCAGAAGCACAGGCGGGGCTTGGAACTGAAACAGTAAGACCACCAAGACTTATCCTCGCCAATGAAGAAAGAAAAAATATTTTAAAAATTATTGATGACGGTATTGCATCAAGGCCTGTATTGCCTGATTATCTTAATACACTCTAAATCCCGATCATTCGGCACTTACGAAACTCTAAATTTTTAGAATGAAATATATCGATTTTACTAACGAAGAAATAAATGAAGTGATGAATAAAGCATGGACAGCTTTTCATCAATACAGAAAATTATCATTGAAGCAACGGGCAGATTTTATGAGAGCGATTGCTGTAGAAATGGAAGCATGTGGAGATGAATTAATCAATACAGCGATGAAAGAAACCAATTTGCCCGAAGCAAGATTACGGGGTGAAAGAGCAAGAACAATTTTTCAGCTAAACAGTTATGCCGCAGCTTGTGAAGAAGGTACCTGGCTTGATATAAGAATTGATACAGCCAATGGTGGTAAAACACCACCAAAGCCTGACATAAGAAAAATGTTAGTACCGTTAGGACCTGTTATAGTTTTTGGTGCAAGCAATTTTCCTTTTGCATATTCAACTGCAGGTGGAGATACAGCCTGTGCATTTGCTGCCGGTTGCCCGGTAATTATTAAAGCACATCCTGCACATGCCGAAACATCAGAGACTGTAGCAAATGCAATTTTAAAAGCAGCAGGGAAATGCAACATGCCTGACGGAATTTTTGCTCATGTTCATGGTGGTTCTGTAGAAGTAGGCAAAGCATTGGTTACACATCCTTATACAAAAGCAGTTGGCTTTACAGGTTCTTTTTTAGGCGGCAAACAATTATTCGATTGGGGCAATCAACGCAAAGAACCAATTCCTGTTTTTTCGGAAATGGGAAGTATCAATCCTGTTTTTTTATTGCCTGAAAAATTGCAACAATCTTCTGCCGATATTGCAAAAATGTATGCAGCGTCAATCACACTTGGTGTGGGACAATTTTGTACCAATCCGGGTTTGATAATTGGTATTGAAAGTGGAGCGCTGCAAAATTTTATTGCAACACTCGGCGAAGAAATAAAACATATTGTTCCGGCAGCAATGCTGCATCCCGGCATCTCAAAATTATTTTCTGAAAATAAAGCAAAAGCATTATTACAACAGGATGTAACTACCGTTGCTGTTAGTGAAACTGATGCAAAAGAAAACCAGGGCTTGCCAACAATTGCATCTTCAACAGGACAGGCATTTTTAAATAACCCGGTATTGCACCAGGAAGTCTTTGGCCCATATTCTATTGTGATACGTTGCAAAGACAAAGATGAAATGATTGAAGTGGCTAAAAATCTTGAAGGTCAATTAACGGCTACATTAATGGCAACAGAAAATGATATAAGCAACAATGATGAATTTATGGAAGCTGTAAAAAATATTTGCGGAAGATTTATTTTAAATAGTGTACCAACAGGCGTTGAAGTTTGTTTAAGCATGCATCATGGCGGACCATTTCCTGCATCCACTGACAGTCGCTTTACTTCTGTTGGCGCTGATGGTATTAAACGTTTTGCAAGACCTATTTGTTTTCAAAACTGGAGCAATGATCTGCTGCCTGTTGAATTGAAAAATCAAAATCCATCAGGCATCTGGCGAACAATAAATAATGAGTTAACAAGATCATCCTTATAAAAATATATGAAACAACTTGTCATTTTACTTTTTTTACCTGCAATTGTTTTTGCACAAACTTCAACTACAGGAGCTCAAAAAATGGCTGCCTTTAAACAACATCAATTGTTGCTGCAACAGTCTCCTTATAAAAATATTCAATGGCGTTTAACAGGGCCTGGAAACCGAAGCGGTCGAAGTACTGATGTGGCTGGCATTACAGGCAATCCAAATATTATGTATGCCGCCTATGCTACCGGTGGATTATGGAAAACAGAAGATGCAGGTGAAACATGGAAGCCATTGTTTGATAAAGAAGCTACGCAATCAATCGGAAATATTGCAGTTGCACCATCCAACCCTGATGTGCTATATGTTGGTACAGGAGAAGCAAATATTTTTCGTGCTTCATTGCCAGGTACAGGAATATATAAATCAATAAATGGAGGAAAATCTTTTACCAATATTGGATTGCAAAATTCCGGCACCATCGCAAGAGTAGTTGTTCATCCCAAAAATGCAGATAAAGTTTATGTAGCTGTTAGCGGAAATGAATGGAGTTACAATAAAGACCGTGGTGTGTATGTAACTGAAGATGGCGGCAAAACATGGAAGAACATTTTATTTGAAAGTGATAAAAGCGGTTGTATTGATCTAGTGATGGACCCTGCTGACCCCAATACTTTATATGCAAGTATGTGGAATCGTATTCGCCGCAGATGGAGCGATCCTGTTCCCGAAGATGGAGACCATATTTATAAAACTACGGATGGTGGCAAAACATGGAAGATAATAAACAAAGCCCGCCCGGATGACCAGGCTGGACGGGGTTTGCCGGATACAAAAAATACAGGACGAATTGGATTGGCAATTTCCAATTCAAATCCAAATGTGTTGTATGCATTTGTAGATGATCATAATAAAAAAAGAGATCCAAATCCAGGCGAAATGGATTCTTATGAAAGACAGGTACAAAAAGTTGTGATTGGTGGCGCCATTTATCGCAGTAATGATAAAAGTGAAAGCTGGCAAAAAATGGCAGAGATACATGATTTCTTTAAACCCTTTTCAGGAACGTATGGATGGGTGTTCAGTCAAATACGTGTTAATCCAAAAAATGAAAATGAAGTGTATCCAATGGGCGTTAATATTGGTAAATCAGAAGACGGGGGAAAGACATGGAAGAAATTTGAACCATCAGATAAAAAGAGTGACGATATGTACGGCGATAATCATGCAATGTGGTTTGATAAAGAAAATCCTGAAAGGATGATGCTCGGAAATGATGGCGGGGTAAGCTTTACAAAAGATGGCGGTAAGTTATGGAAAAATACTTTCAGCAAAATTCCAACAACACAATTTTATAATGTTACCTATGATATGGAGCAGCCATTTAATTTGTATGGATCAATACAGGATGAAGGAACATTTAGTGGTAACGTGAACAATACTTTTGGAAAGCCGCAGGATTCAACAGTTCGCTCATGGGATTATTCGCCGGGAGGTGAGGGAACAAGAATACAGGTTGATCCAACAAATCACAATATAATTTTTTCCAGTACATATTATGGCAGGTTGATGAAAAGTGATATGAGCAGACCGGACAGTATCCGCGGCAGACACATTCACACATTTGATGTTGGTGCTATAGATTCACTTCGTGGAGAATGGCTGGCAGCAACACTTATATCAAAGTTTGATAACAAAGTAATTTATCATGGGCTACAGCATTTATATACATCTGAAGATGGTGGCGATACATGGAAAATTATAAGCCCCGATCTTTCTTATAATGATAAATCAAGAATGGGTGTATATCCTTATTTAATTTATCACCAAACGATAACAGCAATTGCTGAAGGAAGCAAACCGGGTGTATTATATGTCGGTACTGATGATGGAAGAATTTGGAACACGCAAAACAATGGACAATCATGGAAAGAAATAACAAAAGGTTTACCCTACAATAAACATGTTGCAAAAATTGAAACATCAAATTTAAAAGATGGAAAATTATATGTTGTATTAAATGATAGAAGAGCTGACAATACAACTCCCTACATTTTTGTTTCAGAAAATTCCGGTGCAACCTGGAAATCTGTAACAGGAAATTTACCTTTCTCTCCGGTGAATGTTATTATAGAAGATGATAAAACCGGTAACCTTTTTTGTGGAACCGATCTTGGAATTTATATGAGTAAAGATGCCGGTAAAAAATGGATTGCATTAAATGCAAACATGCCAGCCTCTGTTTCTGTTCAGGATATGTTCATTCATCCACGGGATAGAAAATTGGTAATAGCAACATATGGCAGAGGAGTGTTTGTTTTGGATGACATGAAAATTTTAAAATAATTTTAAGTGAAACAAATTTTTAATTGCATTGATGCACATACATGTGGTAATCCTGTTAGGTTAGTAAAAGAAGGGGGCCCTGTTTTGCGTGGAAACAGCATGAGTGAAAAGCGTCAGCATTTTTTAAATGAGTATGACTGGATACGCAAGGGGCTTATGTTTGAGCCACGTGGCCATGATATGATGAGCGGAAGTATTTTATATCCTCCAAATGATCCTCAAAATGATATAGCCGTTTTATTTATTGAGACAAGTGGTTGTTTGCCAATGTGTGGTCATGGCACTATCGGCACTATCACTATTGCCATTGAAGAAGGATTGATCACCCCAAAAACTGCCGGTATTGTAAGAATGGAAACGCCTGCAGGTTTGGTTATGGTAGCGTATAAAACAAAGCCCCCTCTATCTCCCCCAACGGGGGAGGAAATAGAGAAGATTGGTGGGGAGATTAAAGCGAAGAAAATAAAAGTTGATTCTGTGAAATTTACGAATGTTCCTTCTTTTCTTGCAGCAGAAAATATTAAAGTTGAATGTCCTGATCTTGGAAGATTAAAAGTTGATGTTAGTTATGGCGGAAATTTTTATGCCATCGTTGATATTCAGGAAAATTTTAAAGGACTCGAAAATTATTCTGCTGATCAATTAATAAGCTGGAGCAGGGTGATGAGAAAAAGAATTAATGAACAACAGATGTTTGCTCATCCCGAAGATCCAACCATTAATTCATGCTCTCATATTTTATGGACGGGTGCAGTAATTGATAAAACTTCTACTGCAAGAAATGCTGTGTTTTATGGAGATAAAGCAATTGACCGCTCACCATGCGGCACCGGAACTTCTGCACGAATGGCGCAATGGTTTGCAAAAGGGAAAATAAAAAAGGGAGATGAATTTATTCATGAAAGTATTATTGGCAGTAAATTCATTGGCAGGGTAGAAGAAGTTACAACCGTTGGAGATAAGCCAGCCATAATTCCAAGCATTGAAGGCTGGGCAAGGATCTACGGATACAATACAATTACAATTGATGATGAAGATGATCCTTATGCGTACGGGTTCCAGGTTATCTGAACCACGATTTATTGGATTAATGAGATTACTGGGATATGCGGTCTTGATTATTGAAAGTGCTTATCATAACAAATGGAAAAAGAATATAAAATGGAAGAAGAGTTGGTAACAATCTCTTCCCCCACGGGTGAAAGCCGGAAAGGAGCCGTTACAATAATCGGGGGTGGTATTATTGGATTGAACTGTGCGTATTATTTGCAGAAGGAAGGATATGAAGTTACCGTAATTGATAAAGGAGATATTACAACCGGGTGTTCTTTTGGAAACATGGGTTATTTTTCTCCAAGCCATTTTATACCGTTAGCATCACCGGGAATAATTGCAGAAGGGTTTAGATACATGCTCAAAAGCAGCAGCCCATTTTACATTAAGCCAAGGCTAAGTATATCTCTCCTGCAATGGGCATATCATTTCTTTCAAAACAGCAATGCACCTACGGTTACAAAACATGCTCCGCATCTTAATAATATTTTACAGCTAAGCCGGCATTTAATAAATGATATAAGGGATGAGATCGGCGATTCTTTTTTAATGGAAGAAAAAGGTTGTTTAATGATGTGCCGCGAACAAAAAGCTTTAGATCATGAATTTAATTTGGCTGATGATGCAGAAAAATTTGGTTTGAAAACAGAACGTCTAAATAAGCAACAGGTACAGGTATTAGAACCTGATGTTGAATTGAATGTGACAGGTGCCGTTTTATTTAAAGACGACTGTCACATAAATCCGGGGATGTTTATGCTTGCATTAAAAAATTATTTGGAGAAAAAAGGCGTGATGTTTCAATTGAATACAACAGTTACCGGCTTCGAAAAAAAGAATAATAAAATTGTTGCTGTTATTACCGACAAAGCCCGCCTGAACGACAAAGTCGGGCAGGGAAAATTTGTATGCGATGAATTAGTGCTGGCTACAGGAAGCTGGCTGCCCGCTGTTGCAAAAATGATGGGAGTAAAATTATTGTTGCAGCCAGGTAAAGGTTATAGTTATACATATGATCATGTTGAAAAAAATATTCGCTACCCCGCCATATTAATTGAAGGTAGATGCGCTATGACACCATGGGGCCATCAGTTACGCATTGGTGGAACAATGGAGATAAGCGGTATAAACGAAAAGATTTTGCCCAAAAGAATGAAAGGCATTTATGATTCTGTAAAAAGTTTTTACCCTGACTTACAAATTGATCTTCCCCCAACTGATAAAATATGGCATGGCTTACGGCCGGTAACACCCGATGGATTGCCATACATTGGCAGAACAAAAAATTTGGAGAATGTTGTAATTGCAGGCGGTCATGCAATGGTAGGTGTGTCGCTTGCACCCGGCACAGGTAAGCTTGTTAGCGAAATTATTAAAAGAAAAAATACTGCAATTGATATGAGTGCATTTAGAGTTGAAAGATTTTAATCTGGAACAAGAGTAGAAATCATCTGCGTACCTTTGGATAAATCATAACCAAATGAGTAAGCGAATAGCTATTATCGGCGGTGGAAATCTTGGCTCTGCTATTGCCGAAGGATTATTGAAAAGCAAATTCAATAAAGCATCCGAAATTATTGTTACCAAACGTAACACAGCTACGTTACAATCTTTAAAAGAAAAAGGAATTGAAATAACCAATAATAACAATGAGGCTGTAAGAAAAAGTGATGTAGTACTACTTGCTGTAAAACCTTTTCAGGTTGCAGAAGTGCTTAACGGAATTAAAAATGATCTTGCCGGTGATAAAATATTTATATCTGTTGTAACAGGAGGATTGATAAGTGATATGCAGGAGATCATTCAACAAAAACTTCCACTCTTTCGTGCTATGCCTAACACAGCAATTGCCATACAACAAAGCATGACTTGTATTTGCAGCAGCAACGCATCACCAGAAAATATAAAATATGTAAATGAACTTTTCAAAAATCTTGGAGAGGTAATTACTATTGATGAAAAACTAATGGAAGCAGCAACAGTATTAGGTGCTTGCGGTATTGCCTATGCTTTACGTTTTATAAGGGCTAATATACAAGGTGGAATTGAAATTGGGTTTGATGCAAAAACTGCAAGCATTATTGCTGCACAAACTATTAAAGGATCTGCAGAATTACTTATTCAAACAGGCAATCATCCTGAGCAGGAGATTGATAAAGTAACTACTCCCAAAGGCTGCACTATAGCAGGTTTAAACGAAATGGAACACCGGGGGTTTAGCTCTTCACTGATACGTGGTGTGGTGATGAGCTATAAAAAGATAGCTAAAGATTGACCGATGTTAAACTCCTGGAGGGTTTTAAAACCCTCCAGGAGTTATTCTCCCCCGGGGGAGATTTAGAGGGGGCTTCCCGGATGATATTTTCTTTCTGCATGTTTTAAAACATCTTCTTTATAAAATAAAACATCTTTAAATTTTCCATCAATATACATTTGAGCCTGGTCAAGAAAATGTTTTGATGAGGGATCCATTCCTTCGCCACCGGTTACAATAGTTTTTGCTTTTACTCTTTTTCCAAATTCAACTGCTGCAACAAAACTGTTACCATTTACACCATAACGAAGTTTGCTGTCTGCAGGTTTTATACTGCTAAACGAAGGGATACATCCCCATTCTGAAGATGCTAATCCCACAGGATAGCTTTGTTTATTATCATCAAACTTTTGATAAAGGTTAGAGGAAAGTCTCTGGTAGCGATTTAGCTCTCCCCACGGCACTCTCCAGGTTCCATGAAAAGCATTCAGTCCGTTTATTACATCTCTCAAATAATTTAATTTTTGTTTGGGGCTAATATAATTTACCAGCATTTCAAATCTTTTAATGGCATCAATTTTTTCTTCCTCAGTTTGCGGTGGATATAGCATTAGTCTTGCAGCCCATTCAGTAGCTAACGTGGTAGCAATAGATTTTGCAGAAGATCTTTTATTCCATGCCTTTAATATATCTATTGCTTCTTTAGGAGGCAGAACAAAAGAAGTATCATTTTTATGTTCATCATATGCAGAGAATAACGAAGGCAATAAAATATCAAAGGCGGAAAGATAAGTGTCGTACCCTGTTTCAATCATCTTATCTAATGTGAAATTATTTTCATTGCTTAAAAGACGAATGGCATTTATAGCCCTTGGATTTTGTCCATCTGGTGCCATGTACCCTGGATATTTATTTTTATCAGGACTTGCAGAACCGGAAACTGTAAATGGTGTGGAGTTGCAATTTTGTATATATCCTGTTGATGGATTATGTACATGAACAATCTCATTTAATTCATGGATGCCTTTCCATTCAGTTGCTGCTGTTGTTCCATCTATCGGTTGCGACCAATCATATTTTGTGTCTCTTACCGGGATAAAATTTCCATGCCAGTAAGCAATGTTTCCTTTATCATCTGCATACACTGTATTGTCAGATGTGTTAGAACGCATTTCCATTATTTTTTCAAATTCTGTAAAGCCTTTTGCTTTGGTCCGCAGCCATGATTGCATCAGTCCTTTTAATGAGCGATTGTTTTCTTTTAAGCTTAACCATCCATCGCGACTTGCCATAACCGGTCCGTGATGTGTAAAGTAGGCAGTAAAAGTTTTCGGAACCTGAAGCTCATCTTTTTTATAGCTGATCGTAATTTGTTTGCTGCTTACAGGCATTAAGGTATTGTCATATTTATAAAATAACAGATTTCCTTTTGTTACAGTTTTTTCTTTGTAAAGATCAGCAAGGTCTGCAACACCTGAAGTATGCATCCATCCGCAATGCTCATTAAATCCCTGGAAAACAAAAAACTGTCCCCACGTAACTGCACCATATGCATTTAATCCTTCATCACTCACCATATGCACTTCGCTTCTGAAATAAAAAGTTACATGTGGATTAATATAAAGAATTGCATTTTTCTTTTTTGTTTTTGATGGCGCAACTGCAAAACCATTGGAGCCTGTTACATTTTGATGATCTTCTACATGGTAACTCATGGAGGGTTTTGAACCCTCCATGAGTTTAATATTACCCGATATTGAATTATTATTTGTGTAAAAGTTTTTTGTTTCCTGCACACTTACTCCACCGGTATTGGTTGCAGAAATGCTTCCATTGGTACGCATAAGCGCATACCATGGCTGAAAGCGATGTAACGCAGCAGACTTTACTTCCGGATGCTTATACAGAAAATAATTTACACCATCGGCAGAAGCATCCAACAATTTTTTAAACCATGCAGGGCTTTTTTTATAATCGTTTATTGCAGCAACCGAATCATAGATCAATCGCATTTGCAAATCATCATATAAATTATTTTCACCTGTTACTTCGGATGTTCGCCCTAAATTTTCCAGCGCATTCATCTCAACTCTTTTAAAATCATCTTCACATTGTGCATACAATAATCCAAACACTGCATCTGCATCTGTCTTTCCATAAATATGTGGAATGCCCCATGTATCACGGATGATCGTTACCTGTTTTGCCTGTGATTCAAATATTGCAACTTCTTGTTTGGAAAATTGTTGGGAGAAAGAAAATGCAGGAAGAAACAAAAAGAGAAAAATATATTTCATAGAAAAATTATTAGATTTCTGGTTATACATTAAGGACTAAAATTATTTATTCATCGCTGCTAAATTATTTTATTCATGGCTAAAGCCAGGTTCTTATTTTTATTTATCCTCCGCCTTAAAAGGCGGAGTTATATTGGTATTATGCTAAAGCCACAATGAATTTTTTCTGACTATCTATTATTTTTTATTGACTCCGCCTTTTAAGGCGGAGAGAAATCCAATGTGAGGAATGGCTTTAGCCATGATTATTAAAATTATATTGCTTATTAAAATTTTCATATTCCTGAGCAAAAGTTATTTTTATGATGTTCTTCCTGGTTATTTATGTATTCTCTCACTTTATCAATCATTGATTCGCTTACTGACACTGCAAAATATTCATCTGCCCATTCAAATTTTGTCTTTATTATTTTTTCTTTATTAACCCAAAAAGCAGATTCTCCTTTTATGAGTTGCATAACTTTTGAAATGCTCATATCTGCATTTAATCCGAAGAGGCAATGGAGATGATCATAGTGGCCGTTGATAGTATCTATATAAATTTGTTTTGCCTTGGCACTCTCTTTTATGTGCTGAATAATTTTTTGCCTGGCACCATCTGTTAAGAGTGGTTCACGCTTTTTTGTACCCCATACTGCATGTATCATTACTTTTACGAACGACATAATTATTATCAGAGCTAAAGCTTAATTTGTTTATCATTTTTCCTCCGTCTTAAAAGGCGGAGGAAACTGTCTTAGACATTGAGGTTTTTAAAACCTTCAAGGTTTGTAAAGGTTTATGTCAACTCAATTTCATAATGTCTTTCAGGAATCTCTACATCTGCAAAACCTTTGCTGTTAAGCCTTTGCTTAAAATCCTGCTGTACCTTATATTCTCCATGTACTAAAAATAATTTCTTAACCTGTTTAGGATCCTGGCAGGCCAGCCATTGGCAAAGATCATTGTAATCGCCATGGGCACTCATGCTGCGTATCTCCGCTATCTCTGCATTAACTTCATGAGGAGCGCCAAAAATATTTACTTCTTTAGGATGTAATTTTAATCTACCACCTAAAGAATTTGGTTCACAATAACCGGTAAATAAAATTGTGTTGCGGCTATTTTCTATATTGTTACTTATATGGTGCTTTACTCTTCCTGCTTCTGCCATGCCGCTTGCAGAAATAATTACAAGGGGGTCTTTACTGTAATTAAGCAGTTTACTTTCTTCAACTGATTTTGTAAATTTTAATCCTTTAAAATTGAAAGGGTCTTTATCAGTCTCAATTAATTTTTGAATGGCCTTATTAAAATATTGCGGATAACTTTTTATTACCTGCGTTGCTTCCTGGCTTAATGGGCTATCTACAATGTAGGTGAGGTCAGGTAAACGATTCTCTGTTTCTAATTGATTTAATGCAAACAAAATTTCCTGTGTTCGTCCAACGCTAAAAGCAGGGATTATCAGTTTACCTTTTTTTTGCAAACATGTTTTAGTTATCCATTGAAGTAAAAGATCATTTGTGCCGGTTACCTGTTCGTGCAAACTATTACCATAAGTAGATTCCATAATAATATAATCTGCCTGTGGAAAAACATCAGGTGATTTTAAAATTACATCCCTGTAGCGCCCAACATCACCGGAAAATGTGAGCCTTGTTTCTTTACTATTTTCATTAATTTTTAAATGAACAGTTGCACTGCCGATAATATGCCCTGCATCTTTATACATCACCTGTACATTTTCATCAACAGCAAACCATTGATCGTATTCCTGCGAAACAAAATGCTCAACTGCTTTTAATGCATCTTCAGTTGTGTACAGTGGCAGCAAGTAAGATTTTCCTTCTGCAGCTCTGCGTTTGTTCACAAATTTCAGATCGTTCTCCTGTATGCCTGCACTATCTTCCATTAATATTGCTGCAAGATCTTTTGTGGCAGGAGTGGCAAAAATTTTTCCTTTAAAACCATCTTTTACAAGCTTTGGAATTAATCCGCAATGATCAATATGTGCATGCGATAAAATAAGATAATCAACGGCCGCAGCATCAAATCCAAATTCCCGGTTTAAGCCCTCGGTTTCTTTACCCATTCCCTGGAACATTCCGCAATCGAGTAAATATTTTTTTCCGTTAGATAATGTTAGTAAATGTTTGGAACCTGTTACAGTTCTGGCTGCGCCGTGAAAAGCAATTTTCATAAATTGAGAATTATAAAATGAATAATTATAAAATTAAATCGTTTTTACTTTGAAGGACCATGTAAATAAAAACACTGCAACAACTTCACCATTTTTATTTGTACCTGTTGATTTTACTGTAATGCTTTTGGGTTCTCCTGAAATTATTGTTTGTTCAATTGCATCATGAATTTGTTTACCTGAATCACAAATAAAAAAAGTTTTTCCTGTTGCCTTTTTTAAATAAGATGCTTCCATATTTGTTATCAGCATTGAGATTGGGGGCGTTCTTTTATACACATGCATCATTCCCAATACTCCTGTGCTCATTTCTGCAGCCATAGCAAGTGATGCAAAATAAGTTGACCGGAATGGATTTTGTGTTAACCATTTGTACGGAACACTTACTACTGACCTTCCTTCATCAATTTCTATTATCCTAACTCCTGAAAAAAATGCTGCCGGTAATTCCCAAAACAAAAACATCCTGAATTTTACAGGATGCTTTATCATTTTTATAAATTTTTCTGTTGAGGAATTCATTTTAATTATATAAGTGTTGCAACAAAAGTATTTGACTTTGGGCTAAAGCCCAATAGTAAGGATTTTTTTAACCCCAGCTTAAGGCTGGGGTTAAAATATACAGAATAGAAACCGGCTTTAGCCCATGACAAATTCGGAGTTTAGATAACCTGGTTCTTTAAAAGATCTTCAAAAACATCTCTTTGCCTGATGAGTTTTGTTGTGCCATTTTCTGCCAACACTTCGGCAGGCTTTAATCTTGAATTATAATTTGATGACATCTGAAATCCATAAGCGCCTGCATTATAAAAAACCAAATAATCACCTTCTCTAACTTCATTTAATTTCCTGTCCCAGGCAAAAGTATCTGTTTCACAAATGTTGCCTACAACAGAATATATTTTTGGGTCGCCATTGGGGTTACTTATATTTTCTATGCGGTGCCAGGCATCATAAAACATAGGCCGGATAAGGTGATTGAATCCACTATCAACACCAACAAAAGTTGTGTCACCACTTTCTTTTATCACGTTTACTTTGGTAATAAAATAACCGCAGGCACTTACTAAAAACTTTCCGGGCTCAAACCAAACCTGTAAATGTTTGCCACCGGGATTAGGGTGCGAAGCAAATAGCTCATCAACTTTTTGTGCAAGCAAATTAATATCAGTTTCGGTATCCCCTTTTTTATAAGGAACTTTAAATCCTCCACCAAGATCAATAACCTGCAATTCTTTAAACCGGGGAATAATATCAAACAGCACTTCAATTCCTTTTACAAAAATATCAACATCTTTTATTTCGCTGCCGGTATGAATGTGCAGATCGTTGATGTAAATATTATATTTATTAACAAGAGAAATTATTTTGTCAATTTGTTCAACCGGGATTCCGAATTTGCTTTTTTTATGCCCGGTGGATATTTTGAGATTCCCTCCTGCCATGATATTTGGCCTCAAACGAATGCCAACCGGGTAGCTATGACCAAATTTTTCTCCAAATTTTTCAAGGTTAGAAAGGCTGTCGATATTTATAATAACACCAAGACTTTGTGCTTCTTCAATTTCACTAAATGCTATTCCGTTTGATGTATATAATATTCTTTCAGGAGGGAAACCTGCATGTAATGCCAGCTTAACTTCGTTTATAGAACTGCAATCAACATTTGCTCCAAGGGATTTAATGTACCTGAGAATAGTTACATTGGTTAGTGCCTTACATGCGTAAAAAAAAACAGTATCAGTATTTTTAAATGCAGTGGTAAGCTTATTGTATTGCTCTTTTATTTTATCCGCATCATAAACATAAAGCGGTGTGCCAAATTCATCAGCAATCTTTACCAGTTCTGTATTTGATAAAACTTTTGACATGAAGCGAATTTACGATAATTCAATGTACGATTTACGAAGTGAGATGTACGATGCAGGATTAAGGTGCACTGAAAAATTGCTTATTGCAGATTGTCTATTGGTTCTTCAATTTCAGTATTTGGCTCTTCTTGTTTTTCTTCAGAAGATTCTTGATTATGAACTTTAGTAGCCTCTACCAATTCTTCCATCAGCACTTCTTTTATTTTAGGAAGATCATCAGCGCTGTTGATACCAAAATAATCCATAAAAGATTTTGAAGTTGTATAGATGAGTGGCTTGCCAACTGCATTTTCATTTCTGCCGGCAATTATAACCAGTTCTTTTTCTAATAATTTTTGTACGGCATAATCACAATTCACACCACGGATATTTTCAATCTCACTCTTTGTTATTGGTTGTTTATAAGCAATGATGGATAAGGTTTCCAGCGAAGCTGTTGATAATTTTTTTAAGTATTTATCAGCATTAAGTTGGGCAATAGTTTTATGAAATTCTTTTTTAGTAAGAAATTGCCATCCCCCTCCGCTTTCCTTCATTTCAAAAGCATAAAATTCTGAATCATATTTTTCACGGATAGCTTCCATTGCATATTCAACCTGGTCAAGCGTTGCTTTATCTTCTATAAATCCCAAAGCATTATTTATAAGGTCCACTAATTCCAGGGTACTCAGTGGTTTGTCACTGGCAAAAATTAAGGCTTCAATATGCGGTATGATCTGAGAAAGTTCCATGCCCCTGTCCCCTAAAGGGAAATTTAATTTATAAATTTAAAACTCTTTTTCTTCTTTGCACCCCTTTAGGGGATGGGGTTTTATCCCTGCAATGCTGCAGCGCCACTAACAATTTCAGTAAGTTCAGTTGTAATAGCAGCCTGCCTTGCACGGTTGTAACTTATTTTTAAAGCCTTCAATAATTCATTTGCATTTTCAGTTGCCTTATCCATCGCGGTCATCCGTGCACCATGCTCACTTGCATTTGCATCCAATACTGCTTTAAATAATTGAGTGTTTAAAATCTTAGGCATTAATTCTTCTATCAACACATCTTTATCAGGTTCAAAAATAAAATCCTGCTGCTTCTGCCCCTGTATCTTTTGTGTTTTAGGTATTGGCAAAAATTGTTCTGAAACAAATCTTTGTGTAGCTGCATTTTTAAATTCGCTGTACACTAATTCAACCGCATCAACCTGTCCGGAGGCAAATGCATCTATGGCAAATTTTGCGGCTCTTTGTACATTTTCAAAACTTATATCAGAAAAAATATTCCAGTAATGATCAACTACTTTAAAATTATTTTTTGAGAAATGCTCGTAACCTTTTTTACCTATGGGAAGGACTTCTGCATTTCCTTTTGTGTTTTGTGCACTGTATTTTTCTTTTATAGTTTGTTTGGCAAGTTTTATAAGATTGCTGTTGTACCCTCCGCACAAACCTCTGTCGCTGGTAACAACAATTACCAGCACTTTTTCTATCGGCCTTACTGTTGCCAGGTTCATGCTTATACCACCATCCGCATTGCTGACAATATTGCTCAGCATTTCCTGCAGTTTTTTAGCATACGGACGCATTTGTGTAATGGCATCCTGTGCTTTTCTCAATTTTGCAGCACTTACCATTTTCATTGCTTTGGTAATTTGCTGGGTACTTTGAACACTTTTAATCCGGTTTCTTACTTCTTTTAATGCACCACTCATTTATACGTATTTACGGGGGGCAAAGTTATGTTAATGACGTTAATAAAAAAAGGTATGAAGAAGTTTAGTGGAAAGAAAAGCTTTCGGTTTGGGTTTTATTTTTATTCACTAACACGAATGACTTTGTTTCCAATTTATGGTTGAATGACTTGTTATGAAAAAAGTATTATATTTAAACCGATGTTATTTCAAGGATGGATGTTTTTGTTATAACATTATAAGGACGGTTTTATAGTATTACAAGGGGTTGTTTGTGCATTGTATAAATATATATTTGCTTTTAAAAACTACTGATGAAATTATTTGTTTATCTGAATCTTATTGCATTGCTACCTACTTTTCGTTTTGCTGATGCCGGCTTTAATATCGGCAGGCCCAAAGCCCCGTGTTACGCTGTGTTTACAGGGATCGATAAATTATCTAATTATGTTTTTTTAGAATACGAAGGTTATCAATTAAATAATTATTTTGTAATAAATAATAATGAAAGGCGGCGTATATATTATGCTGAAGGAGAAAATCGCTGGCATGGGCCAGTAAGAATAGTTATCCGCGATAAAAAAACGCAACATAATATTGATTCATTTATAGTAGCGGCAGAGGGATATAATGTTACTATTAATTTTACCGATGTTGAAAATAATAAAGTAAAATTTTCTATTGATAAAACTAAAGCTGACTATCCGTACGAGCTTTTTATGGGAGAGGATGCAGACAATATCTCCCTGTCAAAACGAAACAGGTATATCTTAATTGCTTTATCAGTAATTGGTTTTTTAACGCTGGCTTTTATGTTTTATAAAAAAAGAAACACATCCCCTTCACAACCTCCCGAAAATATATAGTATGCCTTTTTCAATATTACTTATTGGTGTCTTTATAATTAAAGGAATTTTGCTTTGGATATTTTACTCAAAGCAGGGTTGGACACCATTGCTGGTGGGCATTGTAAGCAGCATTGCCTGTTATTCATTAATGACGATTTTATATCATGAAACCAATATTGATTTTTGGATGGTGCTGTTACTGATAATGGTGTTTGATGTTTTTGTTTATAATCTTTTAATAAAAAAGAACATTGCTAAATCAATCATTATTAGTTTTTGCTTAAACCTTATCGCAATAATATTTTTCCTTTTTGTAAACGGATAACTTCCGCATGCAGTTATATTTTTATTTTTTATTAACCCTTATTATTGAATTGCCAATTGTTGTTCTGTATTTCAGAAAGCAATGGAAGCAGGCTTTATTAGTTGGTTTTTTATTGAATTTATTTACATGGCCATTGTTGCATGTTTTTCTTTTTGAAACAAGCGTTAATATTAGCCTGCTTGAAATAATAATTGCAATTGCAGAAGGCCTGGGATATTTTTTATTAATGAGATGTAAATGGTGGAAAGGGATCTTGCTTTCCTTTGTGGTAAATGGTTTAAGCTATAGCATTGGAATATTAATAAATAATTATTAATTAATAATAAATGAAACAATCATCAAGCATTAATCAGCCATTGCTTTGGGGCTTACTGCATGGCGTAAATGATTTTGTAGCCGGATACATGCTGGCAAATTTTGCCTTCAATCACAATTACAGCGATAGTTTTACAATGCTTGTTGTATATGCCATACTTGGTTTTGGCGGACAATTACCTGTTGCTTTTTTGCTGGATAAACAAAAGCAGGTAAAGCCTTTTGCAATCGTTTCAATTTTACTATTATTATTTTCAACAGCATTTTATTTTATTGATCCCTCTGTTGCGATTATTCTAACAGGCTTTGCAGGCGCAGGTATTCATGTAACCGGAGGTACAATTTGTTTACAGGTTAGTGAAGATAAGTCTGGCCCACTTGGTTTATTTACTGCACCGGGAGTTTTAGGTTTAACCCTGGGTGGAATTTTAGGAAGCATGTCTTCTTCGTATTTATTTATCGCATTGATTGCAATAATTATCCTTACGGCATTAATTTTTAAACAAGGCATTCCTGCTTACCAGGCACAAAAGAAAAAAGGATCACAATTAGATACACACGATTGGATAATGCTGGGCATCTTACTCATTATGTGTTTTCGCTCTTTTATTTTCGACATTGTAAATAATGCAACATTACATTTTGAACATGGCATTTTAGTGCTTGGCATAAGTGCTTTTTGTGGAAAAATTCTTGGCGGCTTTTTGGCCGACAAAATTGGCTGGAAGAAATTTGTTTACATAACATTACCGCTTGCGTTTATATTCCTCAATTTTGGTAAAGAAAATATTTATGCCCTGGCTTTTGGCATTGCCTGCCTGCAAAGTTCAGTGCCGCTTACTTTATTATTAATGTCACGCAGTTTGCCTTTGTTTCCTGCAACTGCTACAGCATTAAGTCTCGGTACTTCGGTTGCATTGGCAGGTCTTCCTTTGTATTTGGGCAGTGATAAAATTAATTTTAATAAAGGGCTTTCTTCAGATATAATATGGGTGCTTGTTTTTATTGCCATGATTTCTATTTGGTTTGCAATTTCACTTATTCGTAAACGAAAAGAATCGTTATTACCGT
Source organism: Chitinophagales bacterium (assembly GCA_025353485.1). GTDB lineage: Bacteria > Bacteroidota > Bacteroidia > Chitinophagales > Chitinophagaceae > Ginsengibacter. Next base: position 31,874 of record JANXQO010000163.1, on the reverse strand, counting down.
TATAATCACTTGTACTCCACTTAGTAATTCCACGTTAACTGTTTACCTTTGCACTTGTCCCTATATTTTTCGGGAGTTCTGTCATTTTGGCTACGAATTTTTTCTGCACCATATTTGACTTAGTAAAAATTCTTATAAGAAATATTTAATAATATAATACGGATATATGGCAGGTTTACTTTCTAAATTGTTTGGTGGAAATAAAAGTGAGAAGGATGTAAAAAAAATAAGCCCTTTGGTTGATGATATCAACGGGTTTTTTAACCAATATCAATCTTTAACCAATGATGAACTCCGTAATAAAACGGAGGAATTTAAAGCAAGGATAAAAAAACATCTTACAGAAACTGATGCAGCTATCGAAGCAAAAAAGAAGGAAGCGGAAAGCCTTACCGCACTTGATATATCTGGCAGAGACCTGATATACCAGGAAGTTGATAAGATGCGTAAGGACAGGGATGAAAAAATTGAAGAAGTTTTAAAAGAGTTATTGCCCGAAGCATTTGCGGTGGTAAAAGAAACGGCAAACCGCTTTAAGAATAATACAGAACTGGTTTCAGCAGCAACCGAATTAGACCGAAACCTAAGTGTAAAGAAAAATTACATCCGCATAGAAGAAGGTAAATCAATTTTTAAAAATACATGGACAGCAGGTGGTGGAGATGTTACCTGGAACATGGTGCACTATGATGTTCAGCTTATCGGCGGTATGGTTTTACATTCAGGTAAAATTGCGGAGATGGCCACTGGTGAGGGTAAAACGTTAGTGTCTACTTTGCCCGCTTACTTAAATGCTTTAGCCGGTGAAGGCGTTCATATAGTTACCGTGAATGATTACCTCGCACGGCGTGACAGCGAATGGAACGGAACTATTTTTGAATGGCTGGGTATTACAGTTGATTGTATTGACAAACACGATCCCAACAGTGATGAGCGCAGAGCTGCATACAATTCCGATATTGTTTATGGCACCAATAATGAATTTGGTTTTGATTATTTAAGAGACAACATGGTTCACTCTCCGGATGAGATGGTGCAGCGCAAGCATCACTTTGCAATGGTGGATGAAGTGGATAGTGTTTTAATTGATGATGCAAGAACACCGTTGATAATTTCCGGCCCGGTACCAAAGGGTGACCAGCAGGAATTTCTTTCTCTTAAGCCAAGAATTGAAACCATTGTTGCAGCACAAAAAAAAGTTACCAATAATTTTTTAATAGAAGCTAAAAAGAAAATTGCTGAAGGCAATGATGATCCCAAAGATGGTGGACTTGCGCTAATGCGTGCCTGGAGAGGATTACCGAAAAACAGCGCTCTGATAAAATTTTTAAGTGAGCCGGGTATAAAAGTAAAATTGCAAAAAACAGAAAACTTTTACCTCGCCGATCAGCAACGCAAAATGCCTGAGGTTGATAATGAATTATTTTTTCATATTGATGAAAAAAATAACCAGGTTGAATTAACAGACAAAGGAATTAATTTAATTACCAAATCAGGAGAAGACCCTGAATTTTTCATCTTGCCTGATATTGGTGTTAAGCTTGCCGAGATTGAAAAAAGTGATCTAACAGCAGAAGATAAACTCCATCAAAAAGAATTATTACTAAATGATTATTCAATAAAAGCGGACAGGATACACACTGTTCAGCAATTATTAAAAGCCTATACATTATTTGATATTGATGTGGAGTATGTGGTAATGGATGGCCAGGTAAAAATTGTTGATGAACAAACAGGCCGTATTCTTGATGGCAGAAGATACAGTGATGGGCTGCACCAGGCAATTGAAGCAAAAGAAAATGTAAAGATAGAAGCTGCTACGCAAACCTATGCCACCATTACATTACAGAATTATTTTAGAATGTATCACAAGCTCGCAGGTATGACGGGTACTGCAGAAACAGAAGCAGCAGAGCTTTGGGACATTTACAAATTAGATGTGGTAACCATCCCTACAAATTTACCTGTTACAAGAAAAGATACACAGGATCTTGTTTACAAAACAAAGAGAGAAAAATACAAAGCCGTTATTGAAGAAGTTGAAAAAATGCGGGAAGCAGGCAGACCAATTTTGGTTGGTACAACTTCGGTAGAGGTGAGTGAATTGCTGAGCAGGATGCTTAAACAAAAAGCAATTCCGCATAATGTATTAAATGCAAAACAACATCAGAGAGAAGCACAGGTTGTAGCAGAAGCAGGTTATGCGCAAGGCGTTACTATCGCTACAAATATGGCCGGCCGTGGTACTGATATTAAATTAGGGGCCGGTGTTGTGCAATCCGGCGGGCTTGCCATTTTAGGAACCGAGAGACATGAGAGCCGCCGTGTGGACAGGCAGCTTCGTGGACGTGCAGGCAGGCAGGGAGATCCGGGTACCTCACAATTTTTTGTTTCGCTGGAAGATGATCTTATGCGTATGTTCGGCAGTGAGAGGATCGCATCTTTAATGGACAGGATGGGTTACAAAGAAGGCGAGGTTATCCAGCACAGCATGATCTCCAAAAGTATTGAAAGAGCGCAGAAAAAAGTAGAAGAAAATAATTTCGGCATAAGAAAAAGATTGCTGGAGTATGATGATGTAATGAACAAGCAGCGTACGGTAATTTATGGCAAGCGTAATCATGCTTTGTTTGGAGAAAGGCTGGCACTCGATCTTGATAATGCATTTTATTCTGTTGCTGAAGGATTGATAATTTCATTTAAAGAATCTGCTGATCACGAAGATTTTAAATTGGCAGCTATCCTCAATTTTGGAATTGATACTTCCATCACAGCAGAAGAGTTAGATAAAGAAGAGACACATGTTTTAGCTGAAAGATTGTACGAAGAAGCAAAAGCTCATTACAATCAAAAAAATAATGCGATGAACCAGCAGACCTTGCCGGTTATTAAAAATATCCGTAAGGAACAAGGCTCGCATATAGAAAATGTTGCAGTGCCTTTCACTGATGGGAAGAAGGCAATACAGGCATTGGCTAATCTTGATAAAGCAATTTCCTCAAACGGCGAAGAGCTTACCAACGCTTTGGAACGAAGCCTCACACTGGCTTTGATAGATGATTCATGGAAGGAACATTTGCGGGCAATGGATGATCTGCGCCACAGTGTACAAACTGCGGGCTACGAACAAAAAGATCCGTTGGTAATTTATAAGATAGAAGCCTTTAATGCTTTTAAGCAAATGGATGACCAGGTAAATAAAGATATTGTAAGCTTCCTTTGCCATTGCGGAATACCTGTTGAGCAACAACAACCCGGAAGAATTAAAGAAGGCCGTGAGCAAAAAACTGACATGAGCAAAATGCGCCAGCGTAAAGAAGAATTTGCGGGTGCATCTGCAGGAGGCGGCCCTGAATATATTTCAAATGAAAATGATTATAATGATCCTTCAGAACCCGTAAAACGTGAGCCAATAAAAGTTGGCCCTAAAACAGGAAGAAACGATCCATGCCCTTGTGGTAGCGGAAAGAAGTTTAAGAACTGCCATGGGAAGGAAGCGTAGGGAATTTCAAAAATCTATAGAATGATATCGTCTGAAATTCAGAAAAAACTCTATGAATTTGTTAAGCCTTCATATCCAAAAATAAAAATTGAGATTGTTGATACTAATGAGAATGTTCGGAATTTATATTTCACTGACGAAAAATTTGAACTTCTATATCCAGAACAGCGATATCATTATTTAGTTTATTTAATCCCCCCAGATTTTTATGAGCAAAACCTACGAAACACAATATGGTTTGAATTAGCACCAAATGAAAATCCAGAGGATCTTGAATATCTTGATCAAGAAGTTATTGATAATATAAAAGATGATATAGTTAGAATACTTAAAGACAAAGTCAATTTTGTTTCTCTCCTCGACAAAGAATTTTCCTCTCAAAATGTAAAGTGTTTTGGTGATTTTAGACATTCAAAGAAAATATTAAATGATTTAGAATTTTCTAACCAAGACCAGTTCGATATTTTTCATGTCTTAATGGATGAAGGAGGTTACTGCGATTGTGAGATTTTGTATAATGTTTTCAAAGAAAGTGAGTATTCAAAAAAATATTGGGAACATAGACACGAATAATATTCGCTTCAACTTACAACTTAGCTTTCCAATTCTACTCAACAATCCTTCGCCAAGCTCAGGATGACAACTTCAGTTCTTTATTGTACCAATGTTTGTCAGGCTGAGCTTGTCGAGGCCTTGATGAGCAAAGAACTATTGTACATATTTGTTCTTTCGTTGATAGGTCTCTCTGAATAAAAAAATCCCACAATGATGTGGGGCTTTTTATTGTTATTATTTTTCAATAAAATTATTTCAATCCATATTTATATTTATAACGCTCATACAATTGAGTATGCTTATTATTAAGATTGATCATTCTTCCCTGGATGAATGCATAATTAATCACACTGCTTTTCATATCCAAAATATCGCCTTCACTTATTACAATATTAGCATCTTTTCCTGCTTCAATAGAGCCGGTGATATTTGATATGCCTAAAATTTTTGCAGCATTTAAAGTAATTGCTGATAAGGCTTCTTCTTTAGTTAAGCCACTGGCAACGGCTGTTCCGGCATTAAACATTAAATTTCTTCCTCTTGTTTCTCCATTAAGATCAGTAATTGCAAAAAGCACTCCGGCACGTTGTAAAGCGTAGGGTGTTTTAAAAGGCTGGTCTACATCATCATCAATTGATTCAGGTAAACTATGCATTTGCTGAAGAATTACCGGTATATTATTTTGTTTAAGAAGATCTGCGATCTGCCAGCTTTCGCTGCCCCCTACTATCACAACATCAAATCCAAATTCTGTTACAAAATCAATTGCCAGCAACATCTCTTTTACCGCATCACAATGAATAAACAATTTTTGTTTTTTAGTGAAAAGGTCTTTTACCGCAGCAAACTTTAAGTTTGTTTCCTTATGTGCCGGTTCATTTACATACGCCTTTGCCTGCCGGAAAAATGACTTAACTCTTTCTATTTTCTCAAGAGCAATTTTTACGGGATCTACCTGCGGTGTTTGGATTCCAAAAAATATTGCAAAAAAATTAGGGCGTGTTATTAAAGAGGGCATATTGAAATGTAGTTGCCCATCCATTTTATAAGCGGCATCTTCCCAATTCCATGCATCCAGTTGAACAACTGATGACGAACCTGTAAGTAATGAGTTAGATCCTGATTCGTTCTGAGGAATCACATTAGCCAATAAAATTCCATTTGACCGTAATGTATTAATGACCTTGGAATCCGTGTTGTAAGCGACTATCGCACGGATGGAAGGATTTATATCTCCCAATTCATCATAATCATTGGAGCCTCTTACACCGGATGAAACTTCTTTCAGACCAAGGTTAGTTATGCTGCTGATAAGCCCCGGATAAACCTGTTTGCCTCTTGCATCAAAAACTTTTGCCCCGATAGCTATCGGGATCGTTGGAGCTGAAATATTACTTCCAACATTTTCAATTTTACCGTTAGTTACTTTTATTGTGCCATCATTTATTACCTGTCCGTTGCCTACATGTATTGTTGCATGTGTTATATAAAATGTGCCTTTTTGATCAGGAGCAGGATAAATTGTTTCCTGGGCTTTGCATACCTGTGTAAAAAGTGTAAGGGCAATAAAGTATTGAATATTTTTTTTCATTATGCAGATTTAATTTTTATAATTTATTTTCAATTTAGACCAGGAAGGTTTTTGAAAACCTTCCTGGTCTTGGCTGCCTGGTTTTATTTATTAGATTCAGTAATCCCGGAAACAGTTTCATCCTCTTCACAATGCAACAGCACTTCTTTATTAGAAACTCCGGGCATCATTGGTACGCCTGCTTTTTTCTCACCACTTATTTTTTGTATTAGCCGGTTGCGTTCTTCTTTTATTTTTTTTCTTAATTGCATATCTCTTTCCATGTCAAATTCAACAATGCCATCCACAATTGTTGTGGATGCTCTTGCATAAACGCTTAAAGGATTATCAGTCCACAAAACAAGGTCAGCATCTTTACCAACTTTTATACTTCCTACTTTGTTATCTACATGCAACATTTTTGCAGGATTAAGCGTAACCATTTTCAATGCATCCTCTTCACTCATGCCGGCATACTTTATACTTTTTGCGGCTTCCTGGTTTAAGCGTCTTGCCATTTCTGCATCATCAGAATTGATGGCAACATTAATACCTACTCTTTGCATAATGGCTGCATTTTGTGGTATTGCATCAATTACTTCTGTTTTATAATTCCACCAGTCGCTAAAGGTTGAAGCATTTGCTCCATGCGCTTTCATTTTATCAGCCACTTTATATCCTTCTAAAATATGCGTGAAAGTATTTAAGGTGAATCCAAACTTTTCAGCCACTCTCATCATATAAGTTATTTCAGTTTGTACATAAGAGTGACAGGTAATGAAACGCTTTTTATTCATTATCTCTACCAATGCATCCAGCTCAAGATCTCTTCTGAAAGAAGCATCTCTTTTTAAATTTTGATAATCTTTTGCACGGGTAAATGCATCCATCAAGACTTCTTCTACCCCCATTCTTGTATCAGGAAAGCGATTGTTATTTTGTGATGTGGTACGCTTTACATTTTCTCCCAGCGCAAATTTTATAAAAGGATCGGCACCTGCAAATTTCAAATCGTTATCATTTGCACCCCATCGTAATTTGATAAGTTGTGTTTGTCCGCCGATGGTATTTGCTGAGCCATGCAAAATGTGTGAGGTAGTAACGCCTCCGCTTAACTGGCGATAAATATTTATGTCTTCAGGATTTAAATTATCACCAATGCGAACCTCTGAAGTAACTGATTGCCCGCCTTCGTTAATTGATGAAGCAGCAATGTGAGAATGCTCATCAATTATTCCGGGTGTAAGATGCTTACCGGTTCCATCAATCACTCTTGTTCCGATAGCTATCGGGAGAGAAGAAAGATTTTTTCCGATCTGTGAAATTTTTCCGTTCACTACCAGCACATCTGTATTCTCTAATTTACTTTCTTTTTCATTTGTCCAAACAGTAGCATTTTTTATAAGAATATTTTCCTGCTTTGGCAATTCTTCCCATCCATATCCATTAAAAGGATAAGTTACTTTGCCGGTCTTAGGAATATCTTTCTTTTTTACAGAATCAATTTTAGGAACAGTTGCTTTAATTAATGTGGCTGTCCACCAAAGCATGTTGCCCGAAGTATCAACTCCATTTCCCTGCCACACAGTTGCATTACTCACACCGCTAAGTTTAATAGATGGGCCAATATTTACCTGTGGCAAGGGTTTGCCACCCGGTAGTTTCGATCGTGTTTCATCAACAGGTTTTTTATCATCACCGGGTTTATTCTCATCCGCTATATTAGATGAATCCCGCATTTTTTTAGGATCAATCATTACAGGAGCTTTTGTTTTTCCTGAATCTACACGTACGGCAGAATCCACTGCAGCCCTTCTTCTCATTCCTCCTGCTACAGGCGAAAAATTAATTTTGATAAGCTTGCCATCAAAACTAAATTTTGTTGTCAGTGTATCTTTGTTATAAATTTTAGCTTCGTTACTGCTCTTTACATCCAGCGTATAATTCATTTTTCCTGTGGATGAAGTGATCTCTAATTTATAAGTGCCTGCAATATTATTTACAGCATCATCTTTAATGGTATATTTTTCTCCCTGTACCCAATTTTGAATTATGGTTGTTTTTTCATTGAAGATCGGTCCGGAGGTGATAAGAAAATTTGCCAGTTTACCTGCATCAATGCTCCCCACTTTATCATACACATTTAATAATGTTGCCGGCATTTTAGTTACCGCATCAAGGGCTTTATTTTCTGATAAACCTGCATCAATTGCTTTACGGAGATTTGCCATGAACATTTTAGGATCACGCAATTCCGCTGCTGTAAGGCAAAAAGGAATATTGGCTTTTTCTAAAGCAGCCGGATTAGAAGGTGCCATTTCCCAATGTTTCATATCGGTAAGCGTAATGTACCTGGCATCGTTAGGATCATCAACATCCATGGGTTGCGGAAAGTTGAGAGATAAGATATAGCTTGCTTTTGTATCGGCAATTTCTTTTATCCGCTGGTATTCATTACCGCCTCCTTTAATAATATACTGAACGCCAAATTCATCTCCTATTCTGTCTGCTCTCAGATCATTCCATTTATCATTAGCTTCAAATATTTGTGGAAGATTTTTATTTTCATTCCAAGCCTGCAGACTAAGATTTGTGCCTTCTCCGGCAGGTTTATTTTTATACCATTCTGCATCAAGATAAGTTTGACGCAACAGAGCAATAACACCCATTATTGATTGCGGATAGCTTTGCAGTGAAACCCCTCTGCTGAAGGAATAATTTGCTGAAGCCTTTTCTTTTATTACTACCAAATTATCAGCAAGGTTAGCAAGCGTAACTAATACACCCGTCCCTCTTGCTATACCATCTTTTTGGTGTGATAAAACTGTACCAAAACCTGCTTCACGAAAAGGCGCTGCTTTAGCATCATCAACATCAAACAATGCAGCGGCATTTACCTGTGGTTTAATTGTCTGGTTCCATCCATAAGCTCCTTTTGTGTTGGAAGTGATCTGCCCCGGCGCATTAAAATTAAAAGTTGTTTGAGAGCGCTGCAAAACAGGAATACCATAATCACTATAAATATCTATAAAAGATGGATAGATATATTTCCCTTTACAATCTATAGTTATAGCATCCTGCGGAACTGTAATATTATTACCAACAGAAACTATTTTCCTGTCACGAATTATCATAGTTGCGTTTGATAAAACGGTGTTAGCATCTTTTACAATCGTTGCATTAATAAAGGCATACGATTTTTGTGAAGGCTCTGCAACACCATTAACAGGAAAAGTAGTTTGTGCTGAAGCTATAGTAATGAAAATGAAAGTGGTTATCACTAACACCAGCCTGGCACATAAAATAAATTTTATTTTTCTCATGAATGTGGGTTTAAAAATAGAGTTGAAGATATAGATTAGTTACATGCACGTTTATTTTTTTTTAAGAACGGCAGAAATAACCTGTATGCTGTAATAAATGTTTGATAAATTACAATTGAGTAGTTTTGCTTTCTACAAAAAATTCTATGGCAGCAGCAACGATTGCAGTTCCTGATTTTAGTTTATCTCCACGGGTTGACCAAGTTGGTATTGAAGAAAGGGCAGCAAGGTTTACCAAAAGAAGCATAAAAAAAGAAACCAAAATAAATGGCTTGTTGCTCACATTAAATATGATTGATCTTACTACTTTGGAAGGAAAAGATTCTGAAGGAAAGGTAAAGCAGATGTGTTACAAGGCTAAGCACTTACTTGATATTTATCCAGGTCTGCCAACGGTTGCAGCAGTTTGTGTTTATCCGTCAATGGTTAAAACTGCTAAGAAAGCTGTGGAGGGTTCAGGAGTAAAAGTTGCCTCAGTTGCAACCGGGTTCCCCAGCGGACAGGCACCGCATAAAGTAAAGATTGCTGATACAAAATTTGCAGTGGCACAAGGTGCGGACGAAGTTGATATGGTTATTAGTCGCGGTAAATTTTTAGAAGGAGAATATAATTTTGTGTTTGATGAAATTGCTTCTATTAAAGAAGCATGTGGTGACACAAGATTGAAAGTGATTTTAGAAACAGGAGAACTGGTAACATTTGATAAGGTTCGCAAAGCAAGTGATATTGCCATGTATGCCGGTGCTGATTTTATAAAAACTTCCACCGGAAAAGTTACACCGGCTGCGACTATGCCCGTAACATTAGTAATGCTGGAAGCCATAAGAGATTTTTATTATAAGACAGGAAAGATGATAGGAATGAAACCTGCCGGAGGAATTTCTAAATCAAAACTGGCGTTGCATTATTTAGTTATGCTCAATGAAATTTTGGGTGAGGAGTGGATGAATAATAAATGGTTCAGGTTTGGTGCAAGCAGTTTGGCAAATGATGTTTTGATGCAATTGATGAAAGAGAAAACGGGAGTTTATCAGGGGAGGGATTATTTTTCGTTGGACTAAAAACCCCCACTAAACCTCCCCGAAGTGAGACTTGCTAATACACAGTGCCGGCCTCACCCTCGTTCCCTCTCCATTTGGAGAGGGAGGTCAAGCAGAAGTTCTTTATCATCTATGTACTAACATATCAACAATAAATATTTAGATGAACAACGAATTACTGTTTAAGTGGAAGATAAAATGTTTGGCTTTATTCGGAAGTGCCGCTCCTTCTCACAAAGGAGAAGGAGGATGGAGGTTGCTGAATAAAGAAACAATGCTGAAGTGTAAAAAACAAATGTCTAATAAAAAATAAATGCCCGGCCTCTCTCTCCAGGTGGAGAGGGATCGAGGGTGAGGTTATAAACCATGGCAAGAAATAATACATTAAAATTAAAATTCGATAGTGCCCGCAAATATGCGCCGGCACCGGAAAGCAGGAGCGCTGCTAAAATAAAAGATCAGTACGAATTATTCATCAATGGCAAATTTGAAAAGCCGCTGGGCAAAAAATATTTTGATACGATCAATCCCGCAACAGAAGAAAAACTTTCGAGGATTGCAGAAGCCAACGAAGCCGATGTTGACAAAGCAGTGAAAGCGGCAAGAAGCGCTTTTGGTGTGTGGAGCAAAATGGTGCCGAAAGAAAGAGGTAAATATATTTTCCGCATTGCACGTATGGTGCAGGAACGTGCAAGAGAACTGGCAATAGTGGAAACACTTGACGGTGGAAAGCCAATTCGTGAGAGCCGTGATTTTGATATTCCTGTTGTGGGCAATCACTTTTTTTATTATGCAGGATGGGCTGATAAATTAGAGTATGCGTTTCCTAACAGGAACGTACAACCGCTTGGAGTTGCAGGGCAAATTATCCCCTGGAATTTTCCTTTGCTGATGGCTGCATGGAAGATTGCACCGGCTTTGGCAACAGGAAATACCGTTGTGTTGAAGCCTGCAGAAACCACGCCACTAACGGCTTTGCTGTTAGCAGAAATAATTCAGGAAGCAGACTTACCACCGGGAGTTGTAAATATTATTACCGGTGCTGGCGCAACAGGTGCTGCCATCGTTAATCATCCTGACATAAATAAAATTGCTTTCACCGGTTCAACAGATGTGGGGAAAATTATTCAGCGTGCTATTGCTGGGACAGGCAAAAAAGCAACGCTTGAATTGGGTGGCAAAGCTGCCAACATAATTTTTGATGATGCACCAATTGACCAGGCAGTGGAAGGTGTTATTAATGGAATATTTTTTAACCAGGGACATGTTTGTTGTGCAGGTTCACGTTTGTATGTTCAGGAAAGTGTTTACAAAGAAGTGGTGAGAAAATTAAAAGACCGTTTGGAAACGTTGATAGTTGGTGACCCAATGGATAAGAACACTGACATTGGCGCCATCAATTCAAAACAACAACTTGATCAGATAAATAAATATTTAAAGATCGGGGTAAAGGAAGGCGCAGAAATGTACCAGAGTTCTGTTGATCTTCCGAAAAAAGGATTTTTTTGCAGACCAACAATTTTTACCAACGTTGCACAATCAAACAGGATTTCCCAGGAAGAAATTTTTGGCCCGGTACTTACCATACAAACTTTTAGAACTGATGATGAAGTGATTGAAAAGGCAAACAACACACCTTACGGCCTTAGCGCAGGAGTGTGGACTGACAAGGGTTCCAAGATATTTAATATGACAATAAAATTACGGGCAGGTGTTGTTTGGGCAAATACATTCAACCAGTTTGATCCAACATCACCATTCGGCGGATATAAGGAAAGTGGTTATGGAAGAGAAGGCGGATTGCATGGGTTGGGGGCTTATGTTACGCTAAGTAATGTCGTTTAATAACGTTTAACGTTTATCTTAATTACCATGAAAGATAAAAAACAAAATAAAAAGTATTATCACTATACCGATAATGTGTTTGATGAAGAATTACGAAGCCACGGTATAACTGTCGTTAGACGTAAATGGTGGAAAGATAAAGACTTTATGAAAGAACTAAAACGTCGTACTAAAGAACTTGAGTCGGGTAAAGTGAAAGGAATTCCATTAGAAGAAGTGCATAAAGAAATTCGTGATATGTTAAAAATAAAGGGTGATAAAAAATAAATTCAAAATAATGTCAACTACAACTATAAATAAAGAAACTGCAAAGGCTCCAAAACTTGAAAGTGTACAGAGCAATGGTAAACCAAAAACCAGACTTGAAATTTTAAAAACATATAAAATTTATATCGGTGGAAAATTTCCAAGAACAGAATCAGGCAGATATTATTCTCCTGAAAATGCTGCAAAAGAAAAACTAGCTAATGTTTGTCTTAGTTCAAGAAAAGATTTTAGAGAAGCCGTAGTTGCTGCAAGAAATGCACAAGGGGATTGGGGATCAAGAGCAGCCTTCAACCGCGGACAAATTTTATACCGCATTGCAGAAATGCTGGAAGGAAGAAAAGCGCAATTCATAGAAGAATTGATGAAACAGGATGCTACAAAAGAAGATGCAGAAAATGAAGTGGTGCTTTCCATTGACCGCCTGATTTATTATGCAGGCTGGTGCGATAAATTTCAGCAGTTATACAGCTCTGTAAACCCTGTTGCTTCATCACATTTTAATTTTTCTGTCCCCGAGCCAACTGGTGTTGTTTCTGTAATTGCACCACAGTCAAACTCTTTGCTGGGGATGGTTTCAGTGATCGCTCCTGTGATTGCAGGTGGAAACACCTGCGTGGTTTTGGCGTCTTTTTCAAAGCCGCTTTGCGCAGTAACATTTGCTGAAGTTCTTAATTCAAGCGATGTTCCGGGAGGTGTTATAAATATTTTAACCGGCAAAATTTCTGAGATTATTTCTTACTTTGCTGACCATATGGATGTTAATGCCATCGTGTTTTGCGAAGATGATGCGGTTACACAAAAAATGATTCAGGAGAAAGCTGCGATGAACATAAAGCGTGTTGTTCTTTACAATAAAATAAACTGGCAAACAGAAAATGGCCAGTCACCTTATTTTATTATGGATACACAGGAAATAAAAACCACATGGCATCCGATAGAAAATATTGGCGGAGCTAAAGCGGGATATTGATTTTTATTTCTTCACCAGCGTATTAGGAACCAGGAAGGTTTTAAAAACCTTCCTGGTCTTTCACTTCATTTTATTTCTTCACCAACGAATATGCCTCACTATCAAAAAACTTTCCTTCAAAGAAAAAGTTTTCTTTAAAGTATCCCTCTTTAATTCTTTTCGCCGTTGTTGGTCGCCTGACCAACAACTTCTTCTTAAGCAACTTTAATCTTTATAATGAGTTAATAGGTCAAAATCATTTATTCCTTTTTCATAAAATGCGGCACTGCTATAAAAGTAATCTTCTGGTGTAACTGCTAATTGCCACTTTGGCTGCAGCGGATTGTTATGAATATAATTAAGTTTTTGAAAAAAGACTTCCTCTGTAAATAAATCTATACTTAATGAATTTCTTTCCCATACCTGTTGTTTCCTATCCTTGGCAGACACTTTTAACTTTAGGAGTAAAGGATCATCATTCATAAGCATAAATTTTAAAATGCTTCTTGCGGTAAATTTCAAAAAATCTCTTTGAAATTCTTCCCTCCTAACGGAATCATGTATTTGCCATATACAGTGAATATGATTAGGCATTATTACAAAGGCGTTCACAGTTAGCTCATTATTTTTTACACGATGTCTTAGCGCTTCAATAACTATTTGTTTATGAAAATCATTTTGAAGACAGGAAAGCCAATTAAGATTTGTAGCGGTAAAAAATTGTGTATGATGTTGGAAGCGAATCATGTGATAAATATAAAATATGTTGGTCAGGCGAGGTAACTATATACGTGTTAGACCACGAAGAAATGGATTGATATTTGCAACTACTCAATTTGAGTATTATATAAAATTTATCATTATTGCTAAAGATTACTAAAATATTTACTATTATATTAGCGTTGTAAATAAAAACTTCTCACAATGGAAACAACCAATAAATTCAATCTTACGGGAATATTTGTTGAAGATCCCAAATCAAAAGGATATACTGCATTTTTTGCCCAGTTTCCCAATATTATTGCTGAAGGAGATACTCAGGAAGATGCGTCTCAAAATCTCCTAAGATTATTACGAGTGTCATTTGAGCATCAGAAAAATTCTGAATTACAGAATAATCACGCTTCCAATTACGGAAAGGTTATTACAAAAAGTTTTGAATTTGCGATGGCATGACAAGGGAAGACGTTTACGACTGGTTTGTTGTTAACAAGTGCGATGTCGAGCCGCTCAGTGATGATTTACGTGGTAATTCAGTAAAAATTACCAATCCAAAAACAAAACGCTTTATTTATTACACAACTCCGATAAATGATAAGCCAGTAAAGGATTACTCCGTTTGTAAAATGTGTTGCCAATTAGGAGTTCCTATTCCGAATGAATGTAAACACATGGAAGAATTTACCGAAGAAATTAAGAAAAGGCATTACCCAGATTATTAAAGAAAATCTTTTACATCAACATTCAATTTATCAGCAATATTTTTTAATGTAAGTATATGGCTATCTTTTTGACCAAGTTCAATTCGTGAAATTGCATCATGTCCCAAATTACACAGTACACCTAATTCACGTAGCGTAAGTTTTTTTTCATTACGTGCAGCCCTTATCTTTTTGCCCATCTCTTTTAAAAAAGTATCGTTTCTCATTTTTCTGCTGTTAAGACTTTATATTTTAATGTACCATGGCAATTAGATAAAGCATTTGCAAATCTTTCATCTTGAAATATCTTTCTTCTATTATATCTGAAAGCAGATTCATTACAATAGCGTTGTAAATGCTTTGCACTAACTGAATGATGTATGCCGTTGATCTGTTTTTTTAGTATGTTCCAAAAACCTTCGATGTTATTAGTGTGTATTAAAAAATCTTCTTCCTTTCTTACATACTCTTTCTCCCTGTGGTTAATAGTTCTGTGAGTATATGTAAGATGCACCTTGTTATAAGCATGGTGTTCATCTGTTACCATAATGCTATCAACCTTTACAAATTCTTCAAGCGTTTGATTGATGTTAGCAATATCAGTTTTAGGAATAACTTTAGTTTTCACTTTGCCGCCTCTTTCAACAGCACCTATGACCATAGTTTTATTTCCTGTACCACCTTTTACAGTTCTTTTGTGAGCATGTTTATTAGATTCTTTTCCGCCGATGTAGCTTTCATCTACTTCTACTATTCCCTCCAATAATTCGGGAGCGTTATTAGTCAGCATTTGCCTAATACGATGGTTTAAATGCCATGCAGTTTTTTGAGTAACGCCTAACCATGTAGCAAGTTGTAAAGAAGAAATCCCTTTGCTGTGTACAGCTAAAATATATGTTGCAAGAAACCATTTGGTTAAAGGAATTTTTGTGTTCTCATAAATAGTTCCAACTGTTGCGCTGAATTTACTTCTACATTGTTTTTCCCTGCACTTAAATATTTTACCATTGGTGAAACGGCAAACATTTAAAGAACCACAAAAAGGACAAGCAGGTGTACCGCTCCAACGTTGTTGCTCTAAATATTCCCTGCATTTTCCTTCGCTGTTAAAATGCTTTTGAAATTCTAAAATGCTTTTGAATGTTTTCATGATTTTTAATTATTCAATAAAGGTATATACTTTATATATACTTTCCAAATTAAATTTTGTTTTATATATACTTTATATATACTTTTACAGTATGAAAAAAGACACACAAGTACTAATAAAACTTTCTGAAGATGAAAAAAGCTCCTTTAAGAGAGCTGCTGAATTAAGTGGTATTGGTTTTTCAGCATGGGCTCGGGAACGATTAAGAAGTGCTGCAATAAAAGAACTACAAGATGCAGGAGAAAAAATTCTATTTTTAAAACCAGTTTCATTAAAACCAGAAATCGATGCAAGATGATATAGAATTTGATGTTTTAGGCATAGCAGAAATGATTAAAAGGGATATTCTAACTGTCCCTTCTAACCAAAGGGAGTACTCATGGACAAAAGATTTGCAAGTCAAGAACTATTTACAAGACATAAATAAAGCAATACTTAATGAGAAGCAATCTTATTTTCTTGGTACTATTGTTTTAACCAGGAACCAAAAGAATATTCTTGAAATTGCAGATGGTCAACAAAGGCTTGCAACAACAACTATGGTTATAGCGGCAATTAGGGATTGGTTTGTAACAAAGGGATTGGCAAAAAATGTTCAGGCTATAGAAAATCATTTTCTAAGTTCATACGATATGGCTAAGGACGACGATATTAGCCGTCTTACACTAAATTTAGATGACAACGATTTTTTTATACATAATGTCGTTCTAAAAAAACATAACCGAAAAAAAGTTAATCCTGTTAGGAGGTCGCACCATTTGATCGCTGCTGCATTTGGCTCAATTAAAGAATATATAGAAGCTATTGAAAAACAAAACGGTGAAACTTATACAAAACAATATTTGATTGAATTGATTGAATTTTTGAAGGTTAAAGTTAGGGTTGTGAAACTTGTAGTAAAAAATGAAGAAACAGCATTTACTTTATTTGAAACATTGAATGATAGAGGACTAAAAACTTCACAAGCTGATTTAGTTAAAAATCATCTTTTTAGAATGGCGGCAAATAGATTAGATGAGGCTCAAAATCTTTGGTCGTCGCTAAAAAGTTCCATTGAAACAATTTCAGATACTGATGACGATATAACAATGGATTTCCTAAGAGCTGGCTGTGTTATTATGGAAGGCATAACGACAAAAAAAGAAGTTTTTCAAAAAATTCAAGACCTATCAAAGAACAAATCCCAAGCATTACATGTACTTTCTATTTTGGAAGAACTTAGTAAAGTTTATTCCGCAATTTTAAATCCCGAACACCAAAGGTGGAATGACTATCCAAATGATGTTAGAGAATCCATATCAATAATGAATCTGTTAGGAGTTACACAAATTCGTCCTCTTATGCTTTGTATTGGTATGTATTTTAATGAAAAGGAAACTGGCTCCGCTTTTAAAAAACTTATATCATGGTCAGTTAGATTTATGGTACTTGGTATTAGGGGTGGCAGACTTGATGAGGGATATTCAAAACTTGCTAATAAGATTTATAAAAAGGAAATAAGGAATACAAGTGAACTAAAAAAAGGTGCTGAGAGTATTGTTATAAGCGATTCTGAGTTTCAAACCAATTTTGAGGTAGCCTCTGTAGGAGTAGAAAAAATTGCACGATACTATCTAAGAGCATTAGAAAATACTGCAAGGAATGAACCTAATCCTGAGTTGATACCAAATAGCAATACGGTTATAAATCTCGAACATATAATGCCAAAATCGTTGGCAGAAAATTGGTCGCATATTAATCCAGATGCTGCACAAGGTTACTTGAACAGATTAGGAAATCTTGTTCTAATGAAAGCAGGAATGAACGATAAGGCTGGAAATAAAAGTTTTGAAGAAAAACAGAAATTTTATAAAGATTCATCGTTTCAGTTAACCAATCAATTAGGCGAAGTTAAAGGTAATTGGGGTATTAAGAACATAGAAGAACGGCAAAAGAAGTTAGCTGAATTGGCACTGAAAACGTGGACTCTTTAAATATCTTTACAGTATGGCAAAAGCTAAAAAATCAGCTAAAGAATCATCAAACATCTTTCACAACATTATGGCTGCATCTGTAAAGGGTAATCCTAAACCGATAAACGCTAAAACATTACCAGCTAAGAAGAAAGTTGAAAAAAAGCCGTGAAGATTTATTTTAACTCTGCGGTAATTTGGACACCTTTTTAATAAAGAGTGAGATATAAATAATATAAGTCAATTCAACGAGTGCTAAAATCAGAAAAATTACACCCATAATTTTTCCGTTATTTCCGAAGACACTATTACGTTCAGGAGTAGATAACTCCGCAATACCTCCACCAAATATGAAAATAAAAACTAAAAATGATTGGAGGCGTATTGCAATAGAAATTTTCTTTAGTGCATCTGAAGTAATTAACTTATTAAATAATTTTATTAATTTTTCTACCGAGGAAACTACCCATACAAAGAAAAATATTATAAGTGCATACGAAAAAGGTTCTACGTGTGTGTTATATTGACTTATTTTTTTTATTCCCCCTGCAAGGAAAAGAGTTCCTAAAATCAGATGCAATAAAGTTATTACAATAGAATAAATTCTCTGTTGCTTATACATTTGGTGTGAGGAATAAAATTAGTGTAATATAATGCTTTCCTCATATATTGATAAGAGCGTGGTCTAACAGGTATATAGTTACCTCAGGCGACCAACAACGGAGGCTTTAAAATATAAAAAAAAATATAAAAAGTCTTAGTGCTTCAATAACTATTTGTTTATGAAAATCATTTTGAAGACAGGAAAGCCAAATAAGATTTGTAGCGGTAAAAAATTGCGTAATTATGCCGAAAACTAATCATCTGGTAAATATAAAAGTTATTGGTCAGGCGACCAACAACGGCATCGGCGAATGAGTAAAATTTGGAAACAATATGAATTTTGGAAAAAGGTATCAAACTATTCTACAATTCTAAATGGTTTATTCTTTATTCTCTTAGTTTTTTTTGATAAAGCTCTTGGAAGATTTGCTTTTCCTGTTGCATTATTAACCGCATTATCGGTTATGGTTTTTGTAATTTCAGAAATCATGAAATTCATTAAAAAAAAGAAAGGAGGCTATTGAGTTGCCATTTTTTTACTCTTCGTGGTCTAACACGTATATAGTTACCT
This sequence comes from Chitinophagales bacterium, assembly GCA_025353485.1. GTDB lineage: Bacteria > Bacteroidota > Bacteroidia > Chitinophagales > Chitinophagaceae > Ginsengibacter. Next base: position 13,126 of record JANXQO010000163.1, on the reverse strand, counting down.
CAGGCGACCAACAACGGCATCGTCTTTCACTTCATTTTATTTCTTCACCAACGAATAAACTTCGCTATCATAAAACTCTCCTTCAAAGAAAAAGTTTTCTTTAAAATAAGCTTCTTTAATAAAATAGAACTTCTGTAATATTTTCCTTGAAATAGTATTGCCTGGATTAATTATGGCTTCCATGCTATGTAGTTTCATTTCATTAAAACCATAATTAATAACCTTTGCAATTGCTTCACTCATTAATCCTGTGTTCCAATATTGCGGATGTAACATATATCCTATCTCTGCCCGGTAATGTTCCTTTTCAATTCTGTGATATCCTATAGTTCCAATAATTTTATTTTTATTTTTTAAGGTAATGCCCCATTGAATGCGATCAGGATCATTCATCTTTTTAATTATTTCTTTAGCGTCATCAATTGATGTCAATTTTGGCTTATTAATATACTTCATTGCATCTTCATTGGTTCTCAAATGAAACATATCTTCTGCATCATTCATAGAAATTTTACGAAGTATTAATCTCTTTGTTTCAAGAACAGGAAAGGGATCAAAATTTAATTCGGGCATACAATTTTTATTAATGTGTGATTCATAAATATAATCAACCTCTTAAAATTTCATCCCATTTACAACCTTTCTAAACTGTTTTTCATCTCTTTAAAGCTAATGGTATTATTTTTGCCAGTTCAGGTATTAGATATGAAGAAACTTATATTTTCAATTTTGTGTTTTACAAGTTTACAAACCTTTGCACAGTCTGACAGCGCAAATACAATAGCGGTTGTTGTTCATAAAGATTTTCGTTTGGATATTTTAGCAAGAAAGGAAGCGGAATTAAACCTTGCTGCAACCAAAGCTGCTGCAAGATCAGGAATGGGTTATCGCTTACAGGTGTTAAGCACTAACGACAGAGACATGGCAATGAAAATAAGAACACAATTATTGCAAAAATTTCCTGAGCAAAAACCCTATATGTCTTTCCAGGCGCCTTACGTAAAATTAACCTTTGGAAATTTTATAACTAAACAGGAAGCGGAGCTTTATAAAAGCCAGATCAGCCGTATGTTAGGAGGCGCATCAGTTTATATAATATCACAACGAATTGAGATAAAACCTGAAAAAGAAATAAAAGACGATAACAACAAATAGTCTTTATAAAATTTTTCAAAAGAAAAGAGTTTCATTAGCGAAACTCTTTTTTATTTTTGGTGCTTCTAAACAATTACATGCTCAAAGAAAAAATAAAAAAATTAGCTGCTGATTATGCAGGCCAATTTATAGAAGTTCGTCATCATTTGCACGCACATCCTGAATTAAGTTATAAAGAATTTGAAACATCAAAATTCATCCAAAAAAAATTATTAGAATTTGGGATTGAATATAAAATGCTGGCAACAACAGGTGTGGTTGGATTGATAAAAGGAAGAGACCCTGAAAAAAGAATAATTGCTCTCCGTGCAGATATGGATGCATTGCCTATCATTGAAGAAAATAATGTTGAATACAAATCACAAAATGCAGGAGTAATGCATGCCTGCGGTCATGATGTGCATAGCACTTGTTTGCTTGGCGCTGCAAAAATCCTCAATGAATTAAAAGATGAATTTGAAGGAACTGTAAAATTAATTTTTCAACCGGGTGAAGAAAAAAATCCCGGCGGTGCAAGTATTATGATAAAAGAAGGTGTGTTGGAAGATCCGAAGCCCGGGGCAATTTTTGCATTGCATGTTCACCCCGGTTTAGAAGTTGGAAAATTAAGTTTTAGAAGCGGAATGGTAATGGCAAGCGCTGATGAAATTTATATCACGATAAAAGGCAAAGGAGGACATGCTGCAGCGCCGCATCTTACTACTGATATAATTTTAATTGCATCGCATCTTATCATTTCGTTACAGCAATTGGTAAGCAGAAATAATGATCCGTTCAACCCTTCTGTTCTTTCTATCACATCCTTCCAGGGTGGCAATACAACCAATGTAATTCCATCTGAAGTTAAGCTGCTGGGCACTTTTAGGGCAATGAATGAAGCGTGGCGTTTTAAAGCGCATGATCTTATAAAAAAGCAAAGCACAGAGCTGGTACATGCTATGGGCGCTGAAATTGATATTACTATTGATATTGGTTATCCCTTTGTTTTAAATAATGAGCAATTAACAAATACTGCAAAATTAAAAGCAGGCGAATATATGGGCAACGAAAATATTGAGCAGACAGAATTAAGAATGGGTGCAGAAGACTTTGCCTATTATTCTCACATGATACCTGCCTGCTTTTACCGGTTAGGAGTTGGTAATATTTCAAACGGAATTATGGCTGGTGTGCACACACCAAAATTTAATATTGATGAAAACGCAATTAAAATTGGTATGGGTGTAATGGCATGGCTGGCTGTTTCAGTTGATAATAAATAAAACATTTATATAAGCACACATAAGGCTGTAGCACAATGTAATTAAGTTAAGAATATACAATACAAACCAGGAAGGTTTTTTCAAGATTTTAAATTAAGAAAGAATTATAAAACCTTCCTGGTTTGTGTTAACTTAATAACATTAGTCTGCCGCACCGGCGGAGATTTAGAGGGTGCTTGGGGAGATTAGTAATATCTTTATAAACTATATCTATCGCAAATTAATTTGGTCTGAATAAAAAGTATGAAAAAAGAAGTTCGAAAACAGGAGGCATTAGATTATCACTCCAAAGGCAGACCAGGCAAAATTGAAGTAGTTCCCTCCAAACCAACTAAAACACAAAGAGATCTTTCATTAGCATATTCGCCGGGAGTGGCAGTGCCTTGCATGGAAATTCATGCAAACCCCGAAGCAGTTTATAAATACACCGCTAAAGGCAATCTTGTTGCCGTTATAAGTAATGGCACTGCAGTTTTAGGCCTGGGGAATATTGGGCCTGAAGCCGGTAAACCTGTTATGGAAGGCAAAGGAGTTTTGTTTAAAATATTTGCGGATATTGATGTGTTCGATATTGAGATAAATGAAACAGATCCTGAAAAATTTGTTCAGATAGTTAAGTCGTTAGAACCAACTTTTGGAGGAATAAATTTGGAAGATATAAAAGCACCTGAATGTTTTTATATAGAGAAGAAATTAAGAGAGCAATTGAGCATACCTGTTATGCATGATGATCAGCACGGCACTGCCATCATTAGCTCTGCGGCACTTTTAAATGCTTTGGAAATTCAAAAGAAAAAAATTGAAAAAGTAAAGTTTGTTGTAAACGGGGCAGGGGCTGCAGCTATGGCTTGTGTACGTTTATACCAGGCGCTGGGTGCAAAGCCCGATAACTTTGTAATGTTTGATAAAACAGGAGTGCTTCATGCAGACCGGCATGATCTTGATGAAAATAAAATTCAGTTTGCTACAACACGCAAAAAAGAGCTCACATTGGTTGAAGCAATGAAAGATGCAGATGTATTTATAGGCCTTAGCGTTGGCAATGTTGTTACAGTAGATATGGTTAAAAGCATGGCAAAAAACCCAATCGTTTTTGCTATGGCAAATCCTGATCCCGAGATTGCTTATGAGTTGGCTTTTGCTGCCCGCAAAGATATTATTATGGCAACAGGGCGCAGTGATTATCCTAACCAGGTAAATAATGTTCTTGGGTTTCCTTATATATTTCGCGGCGCTCTTGATGTTAGAGCTACCCAAATAAATGAAGCCATGAAACTTGCTGCAGTAAAGGCTTTGGCAGAGTTAACAAAAACGCCGGTACCGGATAGTGTTACGATGGCATACAATGAAAGATCACTTGTATTTGGTCCGGATTATATTATTCCCAAGCCTATAGATAACAGGCTTCTTTCTACAGTAGCTCCTGCAGTTGCCAGAGCGGCAATTGAAAGTGGTGTGGCAAAATACCCGATAACAGATTGGGAAACGTATAAAGATGATCTGAATAAAAGATTGGGAATAGATAATCAGTTATTACGGATAATTGGTAATAAGGCAAGAAAAGAACCGAAAAGAGTAGTGTTTGCTGAAGCAGAAAATCAAAAGATATTAAAAACAGCCCAGCTTGTTCAGGAAGAAGGAGTAGCCTACCCGATATTATTGGGGGATGAAATAAAAATTAAAAAGATTGCCCGTGAAAACGGAATAGAGTTAGAAGGTATTCCTATAATAGACCCTAAAAGCGATGAGATGGATAGCAAGCGTGCTGAATATGGTGAACTATTCTTTAAAAAAATGCAACGCAAGGGATTTAATTTTTATGAAGCAAAAAAGAAAATGAGAGACCGCAACTATTATGGTTGTATGATGGTTGAAACTGGTGATGCTGATGCAATGATCTCCGGCCTGTCTAAAAACTATCCTGATACCATACGGCCTGCATTGCATATTATTGGTATGGAAGACGACGCTAAGAGAGTGGCAGGCATGTATATTATTATGACAAAAAGAGGCCCTTTATTTTTGGCAGATACTACAGTAAATTTTAATCCTACTGCAGAGGAATTAGCTGATATTACTTTATTAGTTGCGAAAGAAGTAAAACATTTTGGTATCACTCCCTGCATTGCAATGTTGAGTTATTCAAATTTTGGAAGCAGTAATTCTCCTGAAGCAAAACTGGTAGCTAAGGCAAGAGATATTATAAAACAAAAAGATCCTGCACTGATTGTTGATGGAGAAGTACAGGCTAATGTTGCGTTTAATAAAGAAATAATAAAAGATAATTATCCCTTTAGTGAGTTGGCAAACCAGGATGTAAATACGCTGATATTCCCAAACCTGGCAGCAGGCAATGTTGCTTATAATTTATTGCAGGAAATTGGTGGCGCTGATGCAATTGGCCCGATTTTATTAGGTTTGCGAAAGCCTGTTCATATTTTACAGCTCGGCAGCCAGGTACGCAGTATTTTTAATATGGTATTAATAGCAGTTATAGATGCACAGATAAAAGGAAATTATAAAACGGAAGAGATAGTTCAGCGGTCACGTTGGTGGAAAAAATTTAAAAAGGTGAGTGGGGAAATTTAAAGAGAATATTTTAAAAACAGAAAATGAAATTTTTCAAATTATTTGGCGAGTATATTTTATTGATGAAAGGCATGTTTACAAAGCCTGAAAATTTTAAAATGTATTGGAAGGAATTGATGCATCAATGTGTGGAAATTGGTATTGGCGCTTTAGGAATTGTTTCCATTATTTCTATATTTATGGGTGCAGTGAGTGCAGTGCAAACTGCTTACCAGTTAACCAGCCCGCTTATTGCTAAAACTACCATTTCCCAGGTTGTTAGAGATACTGTGATCCTTGAATTTGCACCTACTCTTGTATGTATTGTATTGGCAGGCGTTATGGGCAGTAAAATTGCAGGCGAATTGGGTAACATGAGGGTTAGTGAACAAATTGATGCGTTAGAAATTATGGGCATCAACACTAAATCATATTTGGTAGCGCCAAAAATACTGGCAGCACTTATCACAATTCCTTTACTGGTTATAATTGCTATGGCGCTGGGTATTTGGGGCGGAAGATTTGCAAGCGTAATGTCAAACATTATTTCTACTGATACATTTGATAAAGGGTTGCTGATGGGTTTCGAACCTTTTTATATATCGTTTGCACTTGCAAAAGCATACACGTTTGCATTTATAATCAGCAGCGTTCCTGCATTTTATGGATATAATGTAAAGGGCGGTGCATTGGAAATTGGACGGGCAAGCACAACCGCCGTAGTAACAAGTTGTATTTTAATTTTATTTGCCGATTATGTATTGGCAGCAATATTATTATAATGATCGAGATAAAAAATGTAAGCAAAGGATTCGGTGATAAAGAAATTCTTAAGGGGGTAAGCGCCTTAATGGAAACCGGTAAAACCAATTTAATTATCGGCACCAGCGGCAGTGGTAAAACTGTTTTGCAAAAATGCATGGTAGGATTATTTGAAGTGGATGAGGGTGAAATTTTGTACGACGGAAAAAGTTTTACTTCCATGCAGGAGGAAGAGAGAAAAGAGTTGCGCCAGCAGATCGGGATGCTATTCCAGGGGTCTGCCTTATTTGATAGTATGACAGTGGAACGCAATGTAAAGTTCCCACTGGATATGTTTACCAAATGGGATCATAAGAAAAAAATTGACCGGGTAAATGAAGTTTTGGAAAGAGTTAATCTAAAGGATACCAATAAAAAATATCCTGCAGAAGTAAGTGGTGGTATGAAAAAAAGAGTAGGTATAGCACGGGCCATTGTATTAAATCCAAAATATTTATTTTGTGATGAACCCAACTCCGGCCTCGATCCTCAAACTTCAATGGTAATTGATCTGCTGATAAAAGAGATCACCAAAGAATACAATATGACAACTGTTATAAATACCCACGACATGAACAGCGTGATGGAGATCGGCCAAAATATTTTATATATGTACCAGGGAGAAAAAGAATGGGTAGGCAATAACAAAGAAATTATTTTCAGCAAGAATAAAAAATTAAATGAATTTATTTTTGCATCCGAATTTTTAAGAGATGCAAAGGATATGCGGATGCTGGAGGAAAAAGGTATCATTGATAATGACAGAAACATGGAGGAGGTAATGAAAGATCCGGAAGCCCACTTATTAATGGGTGACAATGAAAAAAGAGAATCTCACCCAGACAGGGAGGATGAAAAATAAATATTTCTCCATAATTATCTCTCCATACTGTAATTTTGCCACTCAAAAATTTAATTAAATAATTTCAGCTATGAGCACAGTTAAAGTTGCCATTAATGGTTTTGGAAGAATTGGCCGGTTGGTATTTCGCCAGATATATAATATGGAAGGTATTGATGTAGTCGCTATCAATGATCTTACCAGCCCTAAGGTACTGGCACATTTATTAAAGTACGACAGCGCACAGGGAAGGTTTGATCAGGATGTAACATCTACCGAAAATGCCATTGTTGTTGATGGGCATGAAGTAAAAATTTATGCTCAAAAAGATCCCGCCCAAATTCCATGGGCACAACATGATGTAGACGTTGTAATTGAGAGCACAGGTTTTTTTACCGATAAAGATAAAGCACAGGCACACATTACTGCCGGAGCAAAAAGAGTTGTGATATCAGCACCTGCAACAGGTGATATGAAAACGGTTGTGTTTAATGTTAACCACAATATTTTAGATGGCAGTGAAACAATTATCTCCTGTGCATCATGCACTACTAATTGTCTTGCGCCAATGGCAAAAGTGCTAAATGATAATTATGGAATTGAAGTTGGTTTTATGACAACAATCCATGCTTACACCAACGACCAAAATACATTGGATGCACCACATCCAAAAGGAGATTTAAGGAGAGCAAGAGCTGCAGCCCAAAATATTGTACCCAACAGCACAGGCGCAGCAAAAGCGATTGGTGTGGTTTTGCCGGAGTTAAAAGGTAAGCTTGATGGAAGTGCGCAGAGAGTGCCCACTATTACCGGCTCGTTAACAGAACTTACAACCGTTTTAAATAAAAAAGTTTCTGTTGAAGAAATTAATGCAGCAATGAAGGCCGCTGCCAATGAGAGTTTCGGATACACTGAAGATGAGATTGTAAGTTCGGATATTATCGGAATTCATTTTGGCTCTTTGTTCGATGCTACTCAAACAAAAGTTATTTCAGTAGGTGAAAAACAATTAGTAAAAACAGTTAGCTGGTACGATAATGAAATGAGTTATGTATCTCAGTTGGTGCGTACGGTTCATTTTTTTGCAGGCTTGATTAATAAATAAATTTTGGTTACCAACATTTGCCTTTCATGGCATCATCGTTGTGTCACTGCACTTGTACTATTAGTTCTTTAATCATCATAAGGCTTTCAATTTTTTGAGAGCCTTTTTTAATTAGAATGTATGAGCAAATTTTCAGAGTATAATTTCAAAGGTCAAAAGCATTGTTCCTAAAACTTTTGGAGGGTTTAAAAACCCTCCAAAAGTTATTAAATTAAATATCGGTAACCTTCCTACTAAACTTGGAATAAATACAAAAGAAATTTTGAGTCTGCAATAAAACTTCTTAAAAAAACAAATGCGGAAGTAATTTATATAGAATAATATTTTTAATTATGAGTAAATTTTCAGAATACAATTTCAAAGATCAAAAAGCATTAATTCGTGTAGATTTTAATGTTCCTGTTAATGAAAAATTTGAAATAACTGATGATAACCGCATGAAAGCATCATTACCATCCATTCAAAAAATAGTAAAAGATGGCGGAAGTGTTATTTTAATGTCACACTTCGGAAGACCAAAAGATGGCCCATCAGATAAATATTCATTAAAACATTTGGTTGATCATCTGCAGCAATTGGCAGGCAGTGAGACAAAAGTTTTATTTGCAACTGACAGCATTGGAGAGGATGCGATAAGCAAAGCAAAAAATTTAAAACCAGGCGAAGTTTTATTGTTGGAGAATCTTCGTTTTTATAAAGAAGAAGAAAAGGGAGATGAAGGCTTTGCAGAAAAACTTAGCAAACTTGGTGATGTATATGTAAATGATGCATTTGGTACAGCTCACCGTGCTCATGCATCTACTGCAATAATTGCAAAATTCTTTCCTGCTGATAAAAAAATGTTTGGCTTACTGATGGAAAAGGAAGTGGAAAGCGCAGAAAAAGTTTTACATAACAATCAAAAACCATTTCTTGCAATAATAGGCGGAGCAAAAGTTTCAGATAAAATACTGATCATAGAAAATCTTTTGGATAGAGCAACTGATATTATAATCGGCGGCGGAATGGCATATACTTTTTATAAAGCTGAAGGCGGTAAAATTGGTAATTCACTTTGCGAAGATGACAGGCTGGATACTGCAAGAGAATTATTGGAGAAGGCAAAAGAAAAAAATGTTTGCATTCATCTTCCATCAGATTCTATAATCGCAGATAAATTTGATGCTAACGCTGATGTGTCAGGAGCATTAAGCAATACTATTCCTGATGGATGGATGGGACTTGATATTGGCCGGATGGCTACAGAATCATTTTGTAAAATTATCAGCAATTCAAAAACCATTTTATGGAATGGCCCCATGGGAGTTTTTGAAATGGAAAAATTTCAACATGGAACTAAAGCCATAGCTATGGCAGTAGCAGCTGCAACAAAAAATGGTGCATTTTCTCTTGTTGGCGGAGGTGATAGTGTTGCTGCAGTAAATAAATTTCATCTTGCGGATAAAGTAAGTTTTGTTAGTACCGGCGGTGGCGCAATGCTTGAATATTTTGAAGGAAAAACATTACCGGGAATAGCAGCGATACAATCATAAAATAATTTACAAGTCCCTCCCGAATAGCGGGAGGGATTTAGGGTGGAGGTAGGGGGAGGTGCAAAAATGACAGTAAAAATGTTAAGCATGGCATTTGCTTAAAACTATTATCTTTAACCAAAACAAATAAAAATGAAATCAAGAACAGGTTTATATGTTATTCTCGGCATTGTAGTTATTTTATTTTTCTGGGGATGCAGTGCCTACAATGGTTTGATAGGTGTTGATCAACAGGTAAAAGCAAAATGGGGTGATGTGGAAACCAATTATCAAAGAAGAACCGATCTGTATAACAGCGTTATTAAAACCATTTCGGCTTCTGCTAATTTTGAAAAATCTGTTTTAACTGACGTGGTTGCGGCCAGGGCAAAGGCAACTTCTATTAACGTTAATATTAATGATCCAAAATCTTTGGAAGCTTACCAGCAGGCACAGGCAGGACTGCAAAGTTCATTTAGCAAATTGCTGGCTGTGGTAGAAAATTATCCTGATCTTAAAACAACAAAGGCCTTCCAGGATTTTCAGGCACAGATAGAGGGTACTGAGAACAGGATAAACGTTGCACGGAAAGATTATAACCTTGCTGTTCAGGGATACAATTTAAAAGTAAAAACATTTCCTAATAATATTTTTGCCGGCGTTTTTGGCTATCACGAAAAACCTTTTTACAAATCAGATCCCGGAAGTGAAAAGGTTCCTGATGTGAATTTTGATATTAAATAAATCAGGAAATAATGTTCTCCCTGTTTAAAAAGAAAGAATTTTTTTCAAAGGAAGAAAATGAAAAGATCGTTTCTGCCATACGCAATGCAGAAAAATGCACCAGCGGTGAGGTAAGGATTTTTGTAGAAAGCAAATGCAAATTCATTGATCCGCTTGACAGGGCAGTTGAAATTTTCTCTGAATTAAAAATGGAAACTACTGAAGACCGGAATGCAGTGCTGCTGTATGTTGCATTGAAGGACAGGCAGCTTGCTGTTTATGCCGACAAGGGTATTCATGAAAAAGTTGGTGATCAATTTTGGCAGGATGTAGTGAGAACAATTCTTTCTCATTTTAATAAAGAGAATTATGCCGAAGGCATAAGCCAATGTATTAAAGAAATAGGCGAGGCACTGCAGCAAAATTTTCCTTACAATAAAGACACAGATAAAAATGAACTTCCTGATGAAATAATCTTTGGAAAATAGTAATAACTTTTGGAGGGTTCTAAAACCCTCCAAAAGTTTGTATACGTTTTTCAAGACCAAATAATTTTATGAAAAAATTTTTCTTAATAGTTATTTTTTTTTCAATTCAGTTTGCTAATGCGCAAACTATTCAGCCACGTCCTAATCCTCCTGTTGCAGTAAATGATTTTGGAAATTTCCTGGAACCTTTTCAAAAAGAAGCATTAGAAAAAAAGGTTACAGTTTATAATGACAGTACTTCATCGGCAATTATAATAATAACAGTGCCTGATCTGCAGGGATATGATATTTCTGACCTTTCCTTTCAATATTTTAGAAAATGGGGTGTTGGTACAAAAGAAAAAAATAACGGTGTAGTTATTTTTGTTTCTAAGGCTGAACGTAAAGCCTGGATTACAACAGGGTACGGGATGGAAGGCGTATTACCGGACATTACAGCGAAGCATATTATTGATGAAGTGATGATCCCCAACTTTAAAGCAAATGATTATTACCGCGGATTTGATCAAACCATAGATGCCATTATTCTTGCTGCCAGGGGTGAATATAAGTCAGACATAAAACATAGTTCAGGCAGAAGTGGCATTCCATTTAAAGGAATATTTTTTGTGATCATAATTATTATATTTATTATTTCAAAAATTGGTGGTGGCGGTGGTGGCAACTATATGAGCCGCCGTGGATCAACAGGGCTTGGCGGTTTGGGATGGTTCTTCCTTGGCAATATGTTAGGTGGTGGCGGAAGAGGCGGCGGATTTGGTGGAGGTGGTTTCGGTGGCGGAGGAGGTGGCGGCTTTGGAGGATTTGGCGGAGGTTCAAGTGGCGGCGGTGGTGCAGGTGGCGGATGGTAAATTAATAGTGACAGAACTTTGATGTTGGCGCAAATTATATTTTTGTATTGTTAGCTTTGTTATTCATACGCTTAAATTTACGACATACATCAAGATTGCATGTTTTATATTCATCATCTATAATGACGAAAAAAGGCTGCTTCAGAAAAACAGCCCTTTAAAAAATGTGATGATAAGTAAAATCATGAATTTTGCTATCTTACTGTATACTGATAACAGCCGCTTGTTAATACAACACTCATGTTGATCGCATCCACCACCTGAAAATGAATATCAAAGACTGATCCTGACGCAAGAGCGGAGAGGTCACGCCATAATACTTCACTTCCTTTTCCGTAAGGGTCAGTAAAAATTGATCGTTGTGTAAGTCCTTTACCGAGTGTGAGCCATGCAGTACTTGTGCAATTGCCATCAATTTGTGTGTCCACAGCACGCTGAAGTAGATATTCATGATTGGGTTGAAGCTGCTCAATCTTTGTTTCCAGTATAACAATCTTTAGAGTATCAGGATCCTGGCGGAACATAATACTTCCTTTCACATTACCAGTGCCATTCAGATTAACATCCAGGTTATATGGATCAGTAAGTTGAGTTTGCTTTTCCTTATTGCAGGAAAGGAAAACTATTGTAACAGCCACTACCAAAATGGAATTTAAATTCTGCTTTCTCATAATGGATTTTTTAAAATAATTTTGATCAATGATTTAAAAATATTTTCCTTGCAGGAATTAAATTACACAGCTTTTATCTAACTGTATACTGATAACAATCACTCGTCAACACAACAGCCAAACTTACAGCATCAATTACCTGGAAATGAATATCGAATGCTGACCCCGATGGAACGGCCGTTACATCTCTCCATAATGCTGCACTTCCATTGCCGTGTCGGTCTGTCAATATGGATTGCGGAACCAATCCCTTTCCGAGTGTAAGCCAGGAAGTACTGGTGCAATTGCCATCAACCACATTGATAGCATCTACAGCCCTTTGCAATAAATATTGATGATTGGGAATAAGATGCTTGACACTAACATCAAGGTTAATAATTTTTGCAGGGTCAGGATCCTGGCGAAACTCAATATACCCTGATGGATTGCCTCTGCCTTCTTCAGAATTCTTGTCATTGTCATTTTCATCATTCTCAGAATGCTTTCCTATACCGTGAAGAATCACATTTAAATCGAACGCCGGTGATTGCGGATGTTTCAGCCTGAAAGACTCAGAAGTTGGATCATTTTGTTGTATTTTTTTTTCCTCTTGTAGTACTTTTGAATTAGTCTCTTTCCGGCAGGCAAGATTGAAAAATGTTGCTGCTGCAAATAGCAAAAATGTAAATTGAATTTTCTTTTTCATAAATTAAAATTTTAATAGTTAATGGTAATTGTTGATTGACGATTTAAAAATACTTTACCACTACAGCTAATACCAGTGCCATTGAGTGATTGACGGAATAAGAAAGTAGTTTGCGAAAAATAAAGGGGAATTTCAGAAATGTTTTAGCAGCGCTTCCTTTCGGCTTCGGGAAACATTTACAGAAGAACCGTCACTCATGATAAGATTACCACCTTCGCCCCGTACATACTTAGTTACTTCATTTAAATTAACCAGGTAGGAATTATGGACACGTACAAAAAAAGGGAAGTCTGATAATTGCTCTTCAATATCTTTTAAGGTTCGGCAGGCTATTATTTTATTTTTGTTTTTAAGCAAGAAATGCGTGTAGTTATCATTTGCTTCACAATATAATACCTGTTCTGCAGGTATTAGCTCAAACCCTTCTGCTGTAGGTACTGCAATTTTATTAAAGCCACTATTTTT
>JANXQO010000158.1 GCA_025353485.1 Chitinophagales bacterium | reverse complement strand
TTTGAAAAGAAAAAAGAAAAGTATTTGATAAATTATTCTGTTCAGAATAGTGCCGGAAATATCATTGTTCCGAATCAAAAAATAATTTTTAAAAATCCAAAAGGGCTGGGAAAAGAATTAGCCATAAGGTTATTTGGGGTTAATGGCCCGCTGGAATACGAGGTGATAAATAACTGATTATTTATTCTGAAAATTATAAGTTGCGGTTGGAGGCTCTACAGTAAGATGATGTTGATTTCCTATTGTTGAACCTGATAGTTTAATATCTTTAAAATGAAAGAAGAAGATTGCTGAGCCAATAGCAAGAAGGATCAATGCCCATAGCCCCCAATAAGATCGCTCCACAATAACATCTTCTTTAATTATTTCTTCCTCTTTCTCATACTGATCTATTTCCGGCAAAACAGTCTCCCTGCCCAGTGATACAGGCTTATCACTTGTTTGGTAAACGCTATCAACACTAATTGGCCGAAAGAAATTAATGGTGCCTTCTCTTTCAAAAGTTATTACACCATTAGAATTCTTTTGTATTGATCCAACCGTTTCAAAATTCAACTTCTCACCTGCGTTAATCTTTCCATTCCATTCTTTACAAAAATCATTTAGCAATTCTTCAGCTTTGCTTTGTTCAATATTTTTTTTATCAGCAATGTATTTTATTAAACCCGGAGTTGTAGAGTTATCATCTGTTTTAAATATAATTTCTTCAAAAGGGGATAATATTCCATTGTTAGCAGTATTAGTTGATGCAGGTGTATGTATAATTTGTAAAGTACCAATACCGGGTAAAATACATTCTTTGCTTTGCAGTAAATAAGATGTGAGACGTGAATGCATATCGGGGTGCAAATTACAGTATGCAATTAATATAAGGTGTCAGACGCTTTTTAAGTGTCTGACACCTACGCATTTTAAAAATGAGCAATAATTCCTCCAATAACATTTAATCCATAAACAGGATAATTATTAAACCGCTGATACTTCTGATCTAAAATATTATTCAGATCTAACCACGCACTGAATTTTTTAGTTATCTTGAATTCTGCACCGGCACTAAGGTCTGCACCGTTAGTCTTTTTTTCTGTATTATTTTTTAAGAGGGCGGGAACACCTGAAAATGTAAATACATCCGCTTTTAACAACACCTGCTTAAAGGCATTCCACCTAAAAGAACCTGTAAGCTGAACAGGAATAAGGCCCCATGCATTTGCATTATTTGATAAGCCCGTATACGTATTAATATCCAGGCCTGCCGTAAGGGTAAACTTATCCTGGCTCACTACACTCATATCTCCATGAAGCTGCAGGTCGCTCATTTTACTTTCGTTGGTTACAATAAAACTATTACCATACAAGCCATCGTTTACAAACAATGGAACATTGTTGTATGTTATAAAAGCAGCTTTTGCATTAAAGCTGAAATGCTTACCCAAGGTTGCTTTTACACCACCATAATATTGTACTTCTTTAGTGTTTGTTAAGAAAGTTGGATCGGCAATGTAAGGATTCATTGTGCTTAATGAGCGGAAACTATTATTTATAAAACGGCCAACCCACCCTGCCTGCACCATTAAAATATTATGTTGAAGCTGGGCTTCACCATATATATTAGGCAATACACTTAACACACCATTATTCCAGCTGGGTGTTACACCTCCGTGAAAAGTAAACTTGTCAGAATAATAAACAAGCTCAGGTGCTATTTGGAACAGGTTATTTGAAATGCTTTTAGTAACTGTTGTTGTTTTATTTTTAAAATTTGTAAGATTGGCGCTGGCTGTAACTTTAAAAGAAACCGATTCGCCAAATTTTTTCTCAACGGGAGCATCAATAATTAAAGAACTTTCATTTATTTTATTTTCTCTGGAAAAAATATGCGCTGTGATATTGGGATTATAATTCACGTTAAAATCATTAACTGCTATGTTTCGTAAACCTGCGCTAACGAAAAAATCCTGGTATTTTCTGCTTACTGAATCTTTAGCAAAATTGCGTATGGCATGATCGTAGCCGTATTGATAGTATTGCCTTGCATTAATTCCGGCACTTCCATAGGTTTCATTCTTAGCAGTAAAAAAACTTCCTGTTCCTTTTAATTGTAGCTCACTAAAATTTTGATTCGTTATTTTCCCTTTGGAAGAAATATAATTTCCATAAAGATTTACAAGGCTTGTTTTACCATCACCAAAACTAACTGCTGCTGCAATGTATGGCGTGGTATAATTTCCAAAACCAACTTTTGCATAATTCCTTATACCTAATTCTAATCCTGTATCCTGCATTAAAGCAAGTGGTTTTAATGAAATAGGCTGGTATGCAAAAAATAAATTTTGCGCAGGAATATCATAGGCTAATCGGGGCCTTGAAGTATCCGCAGACAAAGGAGAAGCAGACAAATTTATCTTAACAGCATTTCTTAATACAGGTTTATAAGATGATGTGATATCAATGGTTTGGCGCCTTGTGGTATCACGCTGTGCTATTGCATCGGATGCAATAAGGCAACTGGCAAAAAGCAATAAGCCCCCTATCCCCCGAAGGGGGTAACAAAGAAGATTTTGGCGAAGATTGTATTTGTTGAACATTGAATGTTGAATGTTGAATGTTGAATGTTGTTTATTTCATTGACTATTGACTAATTTTTGAATTTAACTTCTCTTCAGCTATTGCCCTGTCAAGTTTTTGTTGCGCTTCATTTTTTATTTCTGCAATGGTTGCATTATTTGCAACACTTTGATACGTTGCTTTTGCATTGAAATAATCTTTTTGCTGCATATAAATATCTCCCAATAAAATATATGCTTTGGCAACCCAGTAATCATAAGAACCTGTAACCTTAATCACCTCCATCGCAGCTTTTTCTGCAGCAGTAAAATTATTTGAAGTGTAATAACAATTTGCAATCTCATATCTTGCTTCTGCACCCCATGCTGATTTATTAATAACAGCAACTGATTTAAACGCCGCAATTGCCTTCTCACACTGGTTATTGGCCTGCAATGATTTTCCTAATACAAGATTGGCAACGGATCTGTCATCAGTGCTAAGGCCTTTTTTAGTAAGCAATTCGTTTGCGGCTATGTTAGCCTGTGCATAATCTTTGGTTTGATAATAACTTCTTACCAAACCACGCAACGCCTCCAATTGATTTTCCTGAGAAACAGCTACCTCTCTTAATTTAGTAAAATAAATTTTTGCAGCCGGGTAATCCTGTAATTCGAAATAAGAAATTTTTGCTGCGTTCAACGCCGAGAGTTCAGCGTACTTGCTGTTACCTTTATTAAGTACGGCAGCATAACCTGCCACAGCATTTTTAAAATCTTTATTTTTTACATAACATTCACTGCGGAAATAATTTGCCTGCAAAGAAAAAGATCCATCAGGATACCGGCTTAAATAATTATTAAATCCTGCAATTGCATTGGCACAATCGCCGTTGTTGTATTTTAATTCTGCAGCAGCATACGTTATTGAATCAGCTTCGCTGACACTGATAGATTTTCCTGACCGTTTTAAAAAATCTACATATTCATTGGGCTTTCCTTCTTCTACATAAATATTTTTTATGTTATCCAGCGCTTCGTCTGCCTCTGCAGATTGAGGATATAAACTGATAAGTTTTTGGTAGTTATTTAATGCCTCATTATTACTGTTCAGGTTGTAATAAGCCAATCCCAATTTTAGATAAGTCTGTGGTTTTAATCTATTTGCGTTAGGTAATAACAATATATTATTAAGATAAGGAATAGCATCTCTAAACTTTTCATCAGCCATATAAGTGTTGGCAATTTCCATCGTTACATCAGGGATAAGATCGCTTGATGGGTACTGCCTTGAAAGTGTATTTAATATTCTTATTTTTTCTGATGAACTTCTTATACCAGCGATCATTGCCTGTTGAAATAATGCATAATCACTTTGAGGCAAAGCATTGTTGATAACATTATCATACATGTTTTTTGCTTTGCTGTAATCCTTGTTCATGAAATAACTGTCGGCAGTTCTTACATAAGCATCCTGCTCCATTGAAGAAGATTGAGAAGAAATAGTTGCGGCTACCTGTTGAAAATAATTTGATGCCTGTCCGTAATTTTCTTTTTTAAGATAACTATAACCCAATAAATATTTAGCAGAAACAGGACTTGCTTCACCCTGGGAAATAGCAGCACTTTGCACATAAGCAGTTGCAAAACGAATTGCATCATCATAATGCCCAAGCCTGTAGGCAATTTCACCTTTCCAGAAATTTGCATAAGGCAAAACTTTGCCGGCATTGGGATCCTGTAAAATTTTTGTCAATAATTCATCTGCTTTGCGAAGCTGTTGGTCATTTATTAATTCTGTTGCTTTGCCATATAAAATTTTAGGATAGATCTTTTGCATGGCCGGGGTTGGCTTGTCAAATGATTCATACAATTCTAATGCATCATTAAAATTATTTGTATTGGCTAAAATACCTACAAGAATTTCTTTGGCTTCAGTTGCGTAAACAGATGCAGGATATAAGTCCAGAAAGGTTTTCATACTGTTCAATGCAATATCCTGGAAGCCTAATTCATAAGAAAGTTTTGCATAATTAAATCTTGATATTTCCTGCTGTTTGCGGTTGCTGCTGTTGTTGGCGCTGTATTGAAAAGCATTTCTTGCATTTGCTTTTTGATTTGTTCTTATGTAGAGATCACCCAGCAGGTACATTGAATTCTGTCCCAACGAATCTTTCTCATTGCTCAATTGTTTAAAACCTTCTATTGCTTTATCAACCCGGTTCGCTTCGTAATAACAATAACTAAGCTCATACAAAATTTCTTTTGTAACCTTACCACTACTGTTAACATACGCTTCCAGTAAAGGCAAAGCTTTTGCAAAATCCCGCTTCTCAAAATAGATCTGTCCAATTAATAAGTTCAATTCTTTTTGATAAAATAAATTACCACGTTTTAAAACTTCTTCACCATAACGCAGCGCCTCCTCTTTCTTTCCCTGAAAATAATATATCTCTGCAATGTAATACGGCACCAGTCCAACATATTGCTCCTGGTTTTCAACCAGCTTAAAAGCTTTTAAAGCTTCAGCATAATTTCTATCCCTGTAACTTATAAATCCATAATAATAATTAGCAGGATAATAATATTTATTTTTAGGCAACTGGTGAATTTCATTGAACAAAGGTTTCGCCTCTTCAAATCTTTTTAAATTAAAATAAGAATATGCCAGTTCAAATTTTGCATCGGCAATTTCTTCATTGCTTAAATTATCATAGCCTGCTCTTTCATAATACGTAACCGCATTTTCAAAATCATTTCTTATAAAATAAAATTTAGCAAGATGGTAACTCATTATTTGCTGGCGGGGTTCGTTGTTGGCAACGGCAATAAAGCTTTTGGCCTGCTCTTCCGCAACCTGCTGATCCAGCGCTAACCCGCAAACAATAAAATAATATTCAATATCCTGGTTTAAGTAAGTGTGGCTGCTGGCAGTATTTTCAGGATATTTTTGTTTTAACTCTTTTAATAAAGGATAGGCCAGTGCATATTGTTCCTGTATAAAAAAATCTTTTGCTTCTTTAAAACTCCGCTCCGGATCAGTAACATTATAATTGGCCTGGGAGAAACCTGTGAAAGATATTATAAGCAGGATAAAAAAAGAAAAAAGGCGATTCATTAATTGGAGGTTTTATGTATGTAACAAACTTTTGTATTTCATTTTGACAGCTATCTGTGCAAAAGTACAAACAGCATTTCATTAAGCTTCATTACGGATGATAAAATAAAACTTTAAATTGCACAAGCATTGTTAATACAATTATAAATGTAAAATTATGAGAAAGCTTTTTTCAACAAGATATAATGCCGGTGCATATAATACTGCCTTGCTGGTGCTGCGTTTGGGGTTTGGAATTTTATTAGCGCATCATGGTTATTTAAAGTTTTCAAACTTTCACCAAACAGAAGGTTATATGATGGATTTTATGGGAATTGGTAAATCAGCATCTGCAGCTCTTGTTATTTTTGCAGAATTGTTCTGTGGTATTCTTGTTATACTTGGATTATTTACACGTCTTGCATGCATACCGATAATTATTATGTTCCTTGTAATTATTTTTAAAGCTGGTCATGCAGATTTTTTTGGAAAAGAAGAATTACCAACCGCATACATCATTCCATTTATTGCATTACTTTTTACAGGTGCCGGAAAGATTAGTGTTGACCACATGATAAGTAAATAATTTACATTTTGTTTACTTCCGAAACACAAATACGCATTCATTATGCACTCACAGACCAGATGGGAGTTGTGTATTATGGAAACTACGCACAGTTTTACGAAATAGGAAGAACAGAGTTATTACGTAATTTAGGTTTTACTTACAAAGAAATTGAGGTAATGGGAATTGTGCTTGCCGTTACTGATATGCACATACGTTTTTTACGACCTGCA
This sequence comes from Chitinophagales bacterium, assembly GCA_025353485.1. Taxonomy (GTDB): domain Bacteria; phylum Bacteroidota; class Bacteroidia; order Chitinophagales; family Chitinophagaceae; genus Ginsengibacter. The sequence continues at coordinate 5,762 of JANXQO010000158.1, read as the reverse complement.
AAATATGATGATCTTATTACGGTAAAAACAACATTAAAAGAAATTCCGTTGCACCATAAAATTGTTTTTCATGGAGAAATATACAATCAGCAAAATGAATTATTAAACACGGGTGACGTTACGCTTTATTTTTTAGAAGCAAAAACAATGAAGCGTTGTGAAATGCCTGAAGTTCTTAAAGAAAAACTTTTAAAGTATTTTTAAACTTCGGAAGTCCATCTCCACAGGAGAGGGATTTAGGGTGAGGCTTTACACCCTGTGGTGATCAGCTCTCCAGTTTTGTATAGCCTTCTTAATATCATCCCCTTTAATATTTTCATCAGCGGCTTTTTGTGCAAGCGAAGGAAATTCAGAATCATCTGCAAAACGGAGTGCAATGATTTGTCCTAATCTTAAGCGGCTATCAAAAGGTTTCCCTGTTAAAATAAAATGCCTGAAATTTTCTTCGGCTCTTATTGCCCTGTCCTGTGCCCCTAATGCAAAGCCCCTAATAAAAAAACACATAGCTAAAATAGCATCGGAAATTATAAAAAACATTATGGCCTGTAATCTTCCATGATGAACATGAAAAGCATTGTATGCATTCCAGATTGAAAGAACAAGACATGCAGCAATTAGAGGCAGGAGAACAAAATGATACATTGGAACATAGCGTGAATGAGATTTATAACTTTGTGTTTGCATATAAAAGAGTTTAAAAGGTTTAAAACGCCTGCCTGCCGGTAGGCAGGTTTAATGGTTTAAGAAGTTATTTGTTAAATGGTTAAATTATTTTTGATGTTGTGAAGGTATATTTAATTGTTTTACTTCTTGCTTCCTACTTCTTACTTCTTACATCGTACATTATTTAAAAACATCCAGAAGCTTCCACATTTTTTCTCTTACTGAAGATGCACTTCCATCAAAATTATTTATAAGGAAAGAAAAAGTATACTCCACTCCTTCTTTATTTTTAATATAGCCCGTATAACTTCTCACACCATTAATATACCCGTCTTTCATTTTTATTCCATTTATTTCCGGCAGATCATAATAAAAGGAGGAGAACCAGTTTTGATCTTTTGCATATTGCATTACTGTTACCAAAGCTTTTGTGGTAACACGGTTTGCCGGAGATAATCCGCTGCCATCAATTATTTTTAAGATAGAACTTTCAATCCCTTTTTTACTCCAAAAATCTCTGATAACTTTTACACCTGCATCAGTCGAACCAATTTTTATTTTTTCATACCCAATAGTTTTTACCAATGCTTCTCCATATAAATTAATACTTCGTTTTAAAAACCAATACATAATACTATCAAGCGGGGGCGAAGTGTGCGTATAAAATATTGTAGCAGGCTGGTGCCATTTACTTTTTCCTTTCAAATAATTAGTATTGTTATCAGGATAATTTTTACCTGCAGCAATATCATTGAAGATCGTTGCTGCCAGAAGTTTCCCTCCATCAGGCATTGCGCCTGAGATCACAAAACTATCCTCGTTTACAGGAATTGTTCCTCTTACAAAACCCGTTTCAGCTTCAGGCGCTAAATAAATATATGCATTATCACCACTACCCTTTTCTGCAGCAGTAAGTTCATTTATTAAATGAATTCCTGGTAAAAATTTTGGTCTTGTAGAAGATATTTTTACAGAGTCGCCAATTTTTTTTCCTGATCTCAAAATAAGGTCATACTGATTTTCACGCCAGTTTAATGCGGATGCACCTGCACCATAATAATTTCCAATGTCCTGCCATATCCATCCGTCAGGTGTTCTTTGTGTTCCCCACATTTTGTCATCGCCTAAAACCAATCCTTTAATCTGCAGGATATTATTTTGTTTTATCGCATTTTCAAATTCTGCAAGAATAATATTTTCTTTAGTTGATGAATAACGCCAGCTTCCTAAAGTTGGGTCTCCGCTTCCGGTTATATAAATATTACCTGCTAAAATTCCGCTGTCTATTTTTCCATCGTAACCTAAACTTGTTTTATAAGTATAATCCTTTCCCAACAATTCAAAAGCAGTTGTGCCTGTTATAACTTTCTGGCAGCTTGCCGGTGCCAGGCCTGTTTGTGAATTCTTATCAAAAATTATTTTACCGGTTTTACTTTCAACAACAAAAAGACTGATCGTTGCATGTTTAAATTGAGAATCGGTTTGTAATTTATTTATTGCAATGTTCAGTTTCTGCGAAATTGTTTGTGCATAAGAGTTAGTAATGAACAGTAAAAAGATAACAAGCCGCATAATAAATTAATATTGCACTAAAATAAATCATTCAGTGTAAATGGCTACTGCAACAATCATAACCATTGGCGATGAATTATTAATAGGACAGGTAATAGATACAAACAGTGCATGGATAGCACAGGAGTTAAACAAGGCCGGCATATTTGTAAAACGACGTGTGGCAGTTGGTGATGATGAAAATGATATACGCTGTACTCTTGATGAAGAAAGCACACATGCTGAAATTATTTTAATAACCGGCGGACTGGGCCCAACCAATGATGATATTACAAAGCCTTTATTGTGTACATATTTTAATGGTAAGATGATTGTAAATGAAGATGCTTTACAAAATGTAAAATATCTTTTTGAAAAAGTTTTTAAAAGACCTGTTACTGAAGTAAATTTAAAACAGGCCGAAGTGCCTGATGTTTGCACTGTGATACAAAATAAAAGAGGTACAGCGCCTGGAATGTGGTTTGAAAAAGAGGGGAAAATTTTTGTAAGTATGCCCGGTGTACCTAATGAGATGCAGGGTATGATGAAAGAGGTAATTGAAAAATTAAAAAGTAAATTTCAATTACCTGTAATTATTCATAAAACATTATTAACAGCAGGCATTGGAGAATCAATGCTGGCAGAGCATATAAAAGAGTTTGAATCTGATCTTCCACCAAACATTAAACTTGCGTATCTGCCAAATTATGGAATGGTAAGATTGCGGTTAAGTTCTTCAGGATATGATAAAGAGGTTATTGAAAACAAAATAGAAACTGAATTTGAAAAGCTTAAATCTCTTACAAAAGAATATTTAGTTACGGATGTAGATGAGCCGATGGAAAAAGTTATTGGTAAATTATTATCAGCAAAAACTAAAACAATGAGTACTGCTGAAAGTTGTACAGGCGGTTACATCGCACATCTTATTACCTCACATGCAGGTTCTTCAAAATATTTTAAGGGCAGTGTGGTAAGCTATGATAATGAAGTAAAAGAAAATATTTTGCATGTATCAAACCAAACCTTACAAACAGTTGGCGCAGTAAGTGAAGAAACAGTAAAAGAAATGCTGAAAGGAGTTTTAAATATTTTAAAAACAGATTATGCAATTGCAGTCTCAGGAATTATGGGACCGGATGGGGGAAGCGCTGAAAAGCCGGTTGGCACAGTTTGGATTGCGGTTGGATCCTTCGACAAACTCAGGATGACAGCAAATAGCCAAACACTAAAACTAAATTTGCGATTTGACAGACGGCGGAATATTCAGATAACTGCGATGAATGCACTGAATCTTTTAAGAAAATTTATAATGGAGAATGATTAAATTTGAATAAATATATTTTCATGGAAGCAATTGTTGTTGAAACTAAATCAAGAAAAAAAACTGAACTGCTCTTAAAGCTGAGTCACGAAATGGGATTGCGTTCTAAAAAAATTTCTATTGATGATATGGAGGATCTGTTTATTAGCAGAAGTATACAGGAAGGAATTAAAAGTGGCTACACTTCAAAAGAGAAAGTTTTAAAAGCGCTTAAGAAATGAAGCTCACTTTTACTAATAAATTTCTAAAGCAGGTCTCAAAACTAAAAGATAAAAAATTACAAAAAGAAATAGAGAAGATTATCGAATCTGCCGAAACCGCACCTACACTTTCAGAAATTAAGAATCTCAAAAAATTAAAAGGTCATAAAGACTTTTATAGAATAAGATTGGGCAATTACAGAATTGGAATCCATTTCAACAACCACGACTTTACTTTTGCTGCAATAGATAACAGAAAGGATATTTACAAATACTTCCCTTAACCATTGTCTCAACCATGATTTATAAGATTACAGGATTGCCATGATGGAGTGTGTCTAATGCTTCCAACTATTCATTATTTTTGACTTTTCAATTTCATTGCTAAATTTTAAAAAAAACAAAAGATAATCTTGTTAATCTCACAAATCCCATAAATCATGGTTCAGACAAACGTTGTAGATTTAGTAATGCCTAAGCTGGGAGAAAGCATAATGGAAGCCACCATTTTAAAATGGCTTAAAAAACCGGGAGACAAAGTGGAGCAGGACGAAACCATTTTGGAAATTGCTACCGATAAAGTTGATAGCGAGGTACCATCAACCGCAGAGGGAACAATAGATGAGATACTGTTTAACGAGAATGATGTAGTGCCTGTCGGTACTGTAATTGCAAGAATAAAAACAAATGCAGATAATTCCCAATCTTCTTCTCAACAACCATCTCATCCCCAATCTTCAAAGCATGAATACGAAGAAGCCAATGTTGTTGAAAACATTCCTTACGTTCCTGCTGACAACCGGCAACCGGCAACCGGCAGCAGCATTAAATTCTATTCCCCTCTTGTATTAAATATCGCAGCAAGCGAAGGCGTAGCAATGTCAGAATTAGAAAACATTCCAGGCACAGGTCAGGATGGAAGAGTGAGTAAAAAAGATATTCTTCAATTTATTGAAAACAGGAAAGCTTCAAGCTACAAGCCGCAAGCTACAAGAGAAGAACAAAATCAAAGACCAGTTATCGTTTTTGAAAATGAAGAAAAGCAACAAGCAGATAATAACCAACTACAAACTACAAACCTGCCTGACCGGCAGGCAGGCTACAAACCACAAACTTACCAGGGCAATGTAGAGATCATCGAAATGGACCGCATGCGCAGGATGATAGCAAAGCACATGGTGGACAGTAAAAATATCAGCGCTCATGTAACCAGCTTTAGCGAATGCGATGTTACCAATATGGTTTTGTGGAGAGAGAAAATGAAAAAAGAATTTGAAAAAAGAGAAGGCGAAAAAATAACTTTCACCCCTCTTTTTGTAGAAGCCATTGTTAAGTGCATTAAAAAATATCCATGGCTCAACAGCAGTATTGACGGTGATAAATTAATAATTAAAAAAGACATCAACATTGGTATGGCAACCGCATTGCCTACCGGAAATTTAATTGTACCCGTAATTAAAAATGCGGATCAGTTAAATCTCGTTGGGCTTACAAAGCAGGTAAATGGCTTAGCCAATGCCGCACGAAATAATAAACTCCGTCCCGATGATACCAATGGCGGAACTTTTACTTTAACCAACGTTGGCACTTTCGGCAGCATTATGGGCACGCCCATTATCAACCAGCCGCAGGTTGCTATCATGGCAATGGGAGCCATTAAAAAACGTCCTGTTGTAATTGAGACCGAACAGGGCGACAGCATTGCCATCCGCCACATCATGTATATTTCTCTCAGCTACGACCATCGTGTAATTGACGGCGCACTCGGCTCCACTTTTTTAAATGCCGTTAGTAAAGAGCTGGAAAATTTTGACAGCAACCGCAGTATTTAGAAAAAAATTTTTGATACCAGCTTTAGTTTTTCATAGCATCATTGTTGCGTTGCAATCCTTTCATCGGCATACCTTTGGGCAGCTTTAATTATGTTATATGTAATAAACCTGGTGCCGGTATTCTTACGCATAAATACAACAAAGCCAATGCAGAAACACGCAATAAAAGAAATTGGTAATCAATTGATTTTA
>JANXQO010000147.1 GCA_025353485.1 Chitinophagales bacterium | reverse complement strand
TAAAAAATCATTTAGTGAAATTTTATTTGTACCAACCTTAAGCATTGTGCCTACCAAACCTTTTACCATGCCTCTTAAAAAGCGATTGGCAATAACAATATAAACAATCTTACTTTCTTCTATCACCCATTCACTTTTGTCAACTTTACAGAGAAAATGTTTTACCTGTGTATTTTTTTTCGAGAATGAATTGAACTCTTCATACTTCAATATTTGCTGAGCGGCCATATTTAATTTTTCTACATCTAATTTGTAAGGAAAATAGTACCCTATGTCCTGAAGGAATGGATCTTTTTTCTGATAAACAAAATATTTATATTCTCTGCTTACTGCGTCAAATCTGCAGTGAGCATTATCCTTTACCGGAAATATATTTTTGATTACTATATCTCCGGGAAGCAATGAATTCAGATTGTATTGAAAATCATTTTCAAAACTTAATTGCTTACTAATATCAAAATGAAAATAATTTTGCAATGCATGTACACCTGCATCTGTACGGGATGATCCGGTTAATTCAAAATCTTTTCTGAAAAAAGTTTTCAAAGCTCTGTTAACTTCCGACTGAATTGAATTTGCATTTTGTTGTATTTGAAAGCCGGAATAATTTGTGCCTTTGTAAGCAACTTCTATAAAATATCGAGGCATGTAAACTATTTATGTATCATAGCCCTAAAACGTGTAATGTAATAAGTATCCGCTAATTGCTTTTCAAGAGTATGATAAAGATCAGAATCGGAAGCAAATGGATATGCTGCATCAAAAAACATATACTTGCCTTCATCTTTTAAAAATAAAACGCTTAGATTTTTTATCTGTTCAGTTTTAAAACATTTAGTTTTAAAATATTTTTTTGCAACCCTGATCATATCTTCATCATTATTCTCTGCTACCATCCTTTTCCTGATCTTTAAAAAATCTTCATCGGTAGCAAAACTTTTACAATCAGAATTTATCATTGGTGATGTTATAATGGGCTGCTTATTTGTTTCTTTATTTATTTCATTTCCCTTTTCAAATATTTTAGGATCACTTTTAATTTCCACATCTTTCTCTTTCTTTTTGTCATCTTGTAGTGTGGCTTGCAATGAAACAACAGGATCACTTTTAATTTCCACATCTTTCTCTTTCTTTTTATCAGAAGGTATTAAAACTCTGACTGTATCTTTTATATCGCCATTATCATCAACATACATCATCTCTATTCCTTCTTTGGTTGTCTTCCTTAATTTTCTTTTAATAACTGATTTCAAAAGGGCAACATCATTATTTATAGTAATACGTTGAGTACTATCTTTATTTTCACTGATTTTTTCGGGAATAGTTTTTACCACCTCTTTTTGTGCTATAACAGAATCCTGTAAAGCATTATCATTTTTCATTGACTTTTTCTTTTGTTCTGATTTAATAGTTGCAACATCGTTTGAAACTATTGTTTGTGCTGTATCTTTTTTATTTACATTTTCAGATTTTTGAGAAGGTGTTTGTATAGTAATTTCTTTTTTACCTGAATCACCTTTCAAAGTATTATCCGGTTTAGACATTGTAACATCACTGTTTGAAACAATTGTGTTGGCTGTGTTTTTTTGATTTTGTTCAATAGGTTTTTCGGGAAGCGTTTGTATAGCTATGTCTTTCTTACTTGAATCATACCTCAAATCAGGTTTAACAGCAACGTCCTTTTTACCGGAGTTACTCATTAAGTTATTATCAGGTATAGAGATCGCAAGATCATTGTTAGTTGCTATAGTACTGGCCGAATCTTTTTGGTTTTGCTCAATAGATTTTTCGGGAAAAATTTCCTTAGCCACATCTTTTCGTAAAATAGTTGAGTCGTGAACAGCATTTGCAAGCATGGTTGAAAAAGAATCGGTTTCTTTTTCATAAGCAATAACCGGTTTTGTGATAACATCACCGGGAATAATAACATTCAGCGTTTGAACATTTAAAAGCTGCCACTCTTTTTCTCCCGCGTTTTTAATTATAAAACCAATATCTTTTTTATTTATAGAGCAGTTAAATTCCTGTTCGTTACTGCTTTCCGGAAATCCAATTACAAGGCTATAAAGTCCATCATCCAGTTTCGGAATAATTAAGTAACCCAAAGGATAAGAATTTAAAATCTTATTATCAAACTTTACAAAAAATGATTGCCTGTTTTCTGTTTGCAAATAAATAAAATGGTTTTGCTGTGCATTAACAATGAAACAACTGAGAGAAAAAATAAGGCTTGTTAAAATATTCTTCATACGTCCTGAAAACAGTACACAAATCTAATTTAATATACATTACTATTTACCTCCCATCTAAAAATTGATTTGTTTTAACATTAGCCCGGTTATTTTTGCATCACTAAAAAAATCACATGAAATTATTTTTGTTATTCCTTGCCTTTACGATCTCTCCTTTTTTAACGAAAGCGCAAAATGATGATGAATCCTGGAAAAATATATACCGCAGTTCCGGTACAATTATTAATGAGTTAACGCATACAAAACTGGATGTAAAATTTGATTATAATAAACAATGGCTTTATGGCAAAGAGTGGGTAACGCTTCATCCTCATTTATTATCAACCGATTCTTTATCGCTTGATGCAAAAGGAATGGATATAAAAGAGATTGGTGTAATAAAAGGAAATTCTAAATCTGCTTTACGTTACAAATACGATGGCATGATACTTAATATTACACTTGATAAAATGTATAAAGCAGGAGAAAATTATACTGTTTACATTGATTATGTATCCAAACCAAATGAGTTAAAGACAAAAGGAAGCGCTGCCATTACAGATGCAAAGGGATTGTATTTTATTAATCCCAAAGGAGAAGATAAAAACAAACCAACGCAAATCTGGACACAGGGAGAAACAGAGGCTAACAGTGTTTGGTTCCCTACGATTGATAAACCAAACCAAAAAACAACAGAAGAAATTTACATAACGGTGCCTTCTAAATACGTAACGCTGAGCAATGGATTACTTATAAGCCAAAAGAAAAATACGGATGGAACAAGAACTGATTACTGGAAAATGGATCATCCCCATTCGCCCTATTTATTTTTTATGGGTGTGGGAGATTATGCAATTATAAAAGACAGTTATAAGGGAAAAGAAGTAAGTTATTATGTAGAAAAAGAATATGCTTCTGTTGCCCGAAAAATATTTGGTGAAACGCCTGCTATGATTGCATTTTATGAGAAGATAACAGGCATTCCGTATCAATGGCCAAAATATTCCCAGATAACAGGAAGAGATTTTGTAAGTGGTGCGATGGAAAATACTTCGGCAACATTGCATACGGATGCTGTACAACAAAATGCCCGTCAATTAACTGATGGAAATAAATATGAGGAATATGTTAGCCACGAATTATTTCATCAATGGTTTGGAGACCTTGTAACTCCCGAAAGCTGGAGTAACATTACGCTTAGTGAATCCTTTGCTGATTATAGTGAATCATTATGGAATGAATACCGCCATGGTAAAGATGCAGCAGACGAACACCTTGAAGAACACAGGCAAAAATATTTTAGTAACCCGGATAATGCAGTAAAAAATCTTGTTCGTTATTATTATGCCGATAAAGAAGATGTGTTTGATAATGTTAGTTATGAAAAGGGAGGTTCTATATTATGCATGTTACGAAATTATGTTGGAGACAGTGCATTTTTTAAATCTCTGAATAAATATTTGACAGAGTATAAATATAAAACTGCAGATGCCCATCAGTTAAAAGTTGTATTTGAAGAAGTGACGGGTAAGAAGTTGAATTGGTTTTGGGATCAATGGTATTTTGGCAGCGGACATCCTCAACTTAAAATTAATTATAGCTACTCAAATAACAAGGCTTATGTTATAACTGAACAAACACAAAACACTGGAAAAATATTTCGCCTGCCCATTGCGATTGATGTTTATAACGGAGCTGATAAAAAACGTTATAACGTATGGATAGAAAATAAAACAGACACTTTTGCTTTTACTGTTTCTGCTAAACCAACAAACATTAATGTAGATGCAGACAAAATATTGCTGGTTGAAAAAAAAGATAAAAAATCAAAAGAGAACTGGATAGAACAATGGAAATATGCTGCTAATTATTTAGACAGGAAGGAAGCTTTAGATGCTTTTTCAAAAGACAGAATGGTACAATTGGCAGAAGGTTTAGGTGATAAATTTGATGGGATAAGATTATACACCTTAGGTTTATTTGAAGAAAAAAAAGAATCAATAACTAATGAAGTCATCACAAAATTTGAAACACTTGCAGATAACGATCCTTCTAAAAAAGTAAAAGCTAAGGCTATTGAAATATTAGCTTCTTTAAAAGATAAAAAATATTTAACGCTGTTTACAATCTCGGCAAACGATTCATCATATTCAGTATCAGGTGCGGCTCTGGAAGGTTTGATAATGCTAGATCCCGCAAACGCTTATGCTTTAGCAAAAAAATACAGCATTGATGCAAAAGGTAAATTGGCAAGCATTGTATCACAAATTCTTATGGTAAGAGGAACAGAAGAGGATTTTGATTTAATTGCAAACTATTATAGAAATGAACCTACAGGCGATGATAAAATATTAATGAGCAGGCTTTTTGCAAACTATCTTATAAATGTGTCAGATGCTGCAAAAGTAAGATCAGCAGTTGATATGTTATTTACTTACCGCAAAACTATTCCCGCAGAGTATAAAAGCTTTCTTGATCCTGTTTTTAAAAATGCATTTACTAAACTCAGCAAAGCAAAAAGAGATGAAGGAAATAAAGAGTTGGCAGATTATATAAGTGGATTAATTAAATAACCCCTCACCTAACCTCTCCCCAAGGGGAGAGGGACAATAAAAATGCAGATTATTACAATCTGCATTTTTTATTTAAGGTGAGTACTTATATTTATGTAGTAGCTACTAAAAAAAACTTAATTTAAATTTTAAATAACTCTCACATGAAAATTCAATTAAAATATTTTCTGTTTCTTTTTTTCTCTGCTTCTTTTTATACTGTTTCATCACAAAATAAAAGTATTGGTGATGTTGCTAAATTAAAAGAAGATGCAATACATAATATTCAATCGGGCTATACTGTTTATAAAGACATCGCTTTGCAAATATGGAATTATGCAGAGGTTGGTTATAAAGAAGAAAAAAGTTCTGCATTGTTACAAAAAACCTTAAGCGATAATGGCTTTACTGTAAAGGCCGGTGTTGCAGGAATGCCAACAGCATTTGTTGCATCGTATGGAAGTGGAAAGCCGGTAATTGCTATTCTTGCTGAGTTTGATGCTCTTCCCGGTTTGTCTCAGGAAGCAGTTCCAGAAAAAAAACCAATTGAAGGTAAGAATGCCGGTCATGGTTGCGGGCATCATTTATTTGGTACGGCATCAGTTGCTGCAGGAATTGAAATAAAAAAAATGTTGGCAGAAAAAAAGTTTGCCGGTACAATTCGTGTATATGGAACTCCGGCAGAGGAAGGTGGAGATGGTAAAGTGTATATGGTAAGAGAAGGATTGTTTAATGATGTTGATGTTGTGGTACACTGGCATCCCGGCGATCAAAATGCAGTTACGATGGACAAAACACTTGCTATCATTTCTGCAAAATTTCGTTTTCATGGTATCTCTTCACATGCATCTGCATCACCCGAAAGAGGACGCAGTGCATTGGATGCGGTGGAAGCAATGGACAATATGGTGAACATGATGCGTGAACATGTACCACAGGAAACCCGTATTCATTATGTAATTACAAATGGTGGTAAAGCGCCTAATGTTGTTCCTGATTTTGCCGAGGTATTTTATTATGTTCGTAACCCTGACAGAGCCCTTACGCAGTCTATTTTTGAAAGGGTAGTAAAAGCATCAAAAGGCGCCGCTATGGGAACTGAAACTACAACTGATTATGAAATTATCAGTGGCTCATACGATTTACTTATTAATAATACACTGGCAGTGGCTATGCAAAAAAATTTAGAGAAAGTTGGTGGTGTTACGTACACGCCACAGGAAATTGAGTTTGGAAAAAAATTGCAAACATCATTCAATTCTAAATATCCTCTTATTGAATCAGCGGCAACTATAAAATTATTGAAGCCCGATGAAGATGCCGGAAAGGCTTCAACAGATGTAGGCGATGTAAGCTGGACAGTACCTACCGTTGGATTACTTGCAGCCACATGGATACCCGGTACATCTGGGCATAGCTGGCAGGCCGTTGCCTGTGGGGGAACAGAAATTGGAATTAAAGGATTAATGGTGGCAGCTAAAACAATGGCTTTAACTGCCATTGATCTTTATACTGATCCATCTTTAATTGTAAAAGCAAAAGAGGAATTTAATAAAACAAGAGGAAACAATTTTCAATACAAGGCATTATTAGGAGATAGAAAACCAGCATTGAATTACAGGGATTAATTCTTTTTTATTTCTGCAGTGTAATTGAACATTGAAGCTATCGGCTACAAATTATTATATTCCTATACTCGGCAATGCTGGAACATTGTTAGCGTTAAACAAAATGAACAATCCGGTATGAAATGCTAACTTGAAAAGTAAAAAAAGATGCAAACAATAGTGCGATTATTAAAAATGAGAATTGTTATTGCATTATTAATTGTGATAGCAATACTGGGTTACTTCATTTTTCCAAAACTAAAACAGGGAGTGAAAAATAAAAATGAGGCAATCAAGATTGAACAATCCATTGCAGTGCTACCATTTGTAAATATGAGTAACGATCCAGGTCAGGAATATTTTAGCGATGGTTTAACTGACGGTATTCTTAACTCTTTAGCTCATTTGGAAGGTTTAAAAGTTTGTTCCAGATCTTCCTCTTTTCAATTTCGCGGGAAGGATGTAGATATAAAGGAAGCGGGAAAAAAACTAGGTGTACATACGGTTTTAGAAGGAAGTGTTCAGTTAGAGAAAGACCGGATTGTAATTACTGCAAACCTGATTAATGTAAAGGATAGCGTTAGTTTATGGTCGGCGAAGTACGATGAAAATATAGATAATATTTTTGCACTACAGGTTAAAATTGTTAACGCCATCGCAGAAAAATTAGAAATCACATTATTGCAGAACGAAGACCAGGTTGCGGCTAAAAAGCGAACAACAAGTATAGAGGCTTATGAATTATATTTAAAGGGCCGCTCATTCTGGAATCTTAGAACACCACCGGATCTTAAAAAAGGAATTGATTTTTTTCAACAGGCCATTGCATTAGATCCCTTATACGCTGCGGCTTACTCTGGTTTAGCGGACTGTTATACTGCGTTGGGCTATGGTAGTTTTCTGTCTCCAAAAGAAACTTTCCCAAAAGCGTTAGAAGCGGCAACAAAAGCGTTGGCACTTGATTCCACATTGGCTGAACCTCATGCATCTCTGGGCTTTTATAAATTCTATTATGATTGGGATTGGGCAGCAGCAGAACAGGAATTCCGGATAGCCATCTCACTGAATCAAAACTATGAGCTTGGGTATGACTGGTACGGGTATTACCTCACTGCTATGAAAAGATATGATGAAGCGGCTGTGATACTAAAGAAAGCCAGAGATCTTAGCCCGCTTTCAGTTCCTATTAGTACCGACATGGGTTTTAGTTTATATTATAGCGGTAACTATGATCAGGCCCTTAAAGAATTACAGTCGTCATTAAAAATGAACCCTAAGTTTGGCCTGGGACATTTGTGGAGTGGGCGGGTATACCAGGAAAAAAAAATGTTCAATCAATCCATAGCGGAGTATGAAAAAACTCTGTTAGCCTCTCCAGGCTGGCCTGTTGCATTTGCTGCTTTGGGCAATGTATATGGCATAATGGGGGAAAGAGAAAAAGCCCGCGAAATATTAGACACTTTGTTTGTGTTAAGTAAAACAAAGTTTGTCACTTCGTATGGTGTAGCATTAGTTTATTCCGGAATTGGTGATAAGGATAAAGCTTTCGAATGGATCAATAAAGCTTATGACGAGCGTTCAAATTGGCTGGTATGGCTTAAGTCAGATCCCAGGTGGTCTCCCATTAGTTCGGATAAAAGATTTGCCGAGTTAGTCCATCGCGTTGGCTTACCCGACTAATTTCATAAATTTTCCCCGAGATTAATAAGCTCTAAATTTTTTTACAATAAAAGAAACGACTTCAGCTAAAAGAAGAACTGGTATTGTAATACAAATTGTCCTTTCCGAAAAGATTCTTTTATTAAGTTATTACCAACTAAAGAATAAACGGGCCTGTTTTGATAATCGAGTGTTAATTTACTTGCATTGTTTTTAATGAACCAATTAACTCCCAGGTCGAATACTGCCATTGATTTATCAAGTCTGTCGTAGCTTGAAGTTTGCATGGTTGCATAGGGCATCAAGGTGCCTTTGCCCTCACCAAACAAATCTTTTTTAAGTAAATATCCAAATTGCGAATAGATGACATGCCCTGTACCATACATTGGGAAGGCATTTCCCTGGCTTCCGGCAAAGTAAGTGGCTGATGCAACTGGTCCATCTGCCGGGTTCATTGCCCCGATGTAACGCAGGTAGCCCGGGCCGTATTGCGTGTTGAAGTATCCAACATATGCATTCAATGCTGTTCCTTTTTCTTTATTTAAATAAGAATCGTAAAACATAGCAACTGACCAGCAATTGAGTGAATGGTAATCTGCGGTTTGGCCTCCGTTTGAACTGGACCATGTTGTATTTTTTTCGGTAATAAACCCGCCCTCGAGGTTTAAAATTTTTTTCTTACCATAATATGTACCCGGCATAAACGAAGTTATGTGGGGCTCCCTGTCAAAAAAATTCCAAATCAACAGGCCTTGGTATTGCAGGTGATAACCTTGTTGTACAAAATTAGAATTAGGCGTTAGTGGAAATCCGTTTTGCGATAATGGTGGAAGTGTTGTACCGCTCGTACTGATTGGGAATGGATTACTTAGGCCTACACGATAGTCAAGTTTTCCAACCTGGCCACGTGCATAGAGGCTCAACCTTCGCCCGGCCTGGTCGGTGAGATCAAAAGTGGGGAAGGTAAAAATGGGAACATCCATCGACATGATGTTAGCAAGTTGCGGCTGAGTAAAACGTGATAGTCCGCTAAGAATAGTGAGGCCACCACCAAATATTAACGCCTCATTTCCTTTCTTCACTTTGTATTCTCCCAATGCGTCCTGGATGAAAGGAGTAAATTTTCTTGGTGAAAGATGGTTGAAATTATCCTGACCAAAATGGAGATAAAAAAAAGTATGATCAGAAAGTTGCCCGAATAATTGAAAACGTAATCTTCGTATCCCAATATCAAAAGTTTGTTTTGCAGGTTCTTTCAAAACTGTAGTTGCGGGATTACTCTCATTGTATCGAAACCAAAGCTGGCCAAGTATTGTGAGTTTGAGGTAATGGCTTCCATCCTCATTTAGCTTTAGACGGAGTTCATCAATTTCTTTCTTTTCAACTTTCGCTTTTTCCTGTGCAAATAAATTGGTGGATAAAATGAAATATAAGATCAAAAATGTGCTAACACATTTCAGCATTATCAGTAAGCATTGAAATGTCTTGTGTTTAATTTGTGGAACAATATTCTTATAATTCTTTTTCACAACTGAATTTGGTGAGTACTAAAATTATATTTAAAAATTCTAAAATAGAAATACTCATTGGTATAAAGTTCAACTCCATAATTCATCTCACAAATTAAAATTACCCCTCTTAATTTATTAGCTGAACTGAGTGATTGCAACTTTTCAATTGGTAGTTATTAATATTTACCGGGTATCTGGATTAGAAAAAAATAAAAAATATGGCTTATAAAACAGGATCCATTGCATTCCTCATATTATTGATTTTTTATAAAATCAAGTATCTTTAGTTACTCTAATTTATTCCGCATACTATGCCTGGCTATTTTAACTGCTACAGCTTGGTTTTAAAAATTAGAAAATTTATTTTCTCCGGATCGCTTTGCATTTTGCCTATGCTATTGTCCTTATTCATTTGCTATTCCTCCCTGGCACAAAGAACAAAGATTGACAGCCTGCAAAAAAAATTACCTTCTTTACATGATAGTGGTTTAGCAGATTGTTTAAATGTTTTGAGTTTAGCTTATACGTATTTAAATGTGGACACCGCAAAATCGTATGCACAAAAAGCATACTCCAGCGCATCAACAATTGATTACCTGCGGGGAGTGGTAATGTCGTTAAATAATAATGCACGTATTGCTGGTCTTGGCGTTCGGGATTTTCCTCTTCAGGAAAAGATCAGCCTCCATACAATACAGCTGTATAAAAATATAAAGGATAAAAAAGTATTGGCGGAAACTTATATGAACCTGGCATTGGCGCTGTTCTGCCAAAGTTATTTCGATCGTTCATCAGAAGCGTGCTCTGAAGTAATTCGACTTTCGCAAAAAACAGGCGACAAAAAAGGGTTAGGCGAAGCTATCGCCATGTTGGGGTGCATCAGTTTGGAGAGTGGCAATTATGAAAGATCGTTTGAATATTTTAATCAAAGCCTGGAGGTGTTTAAAAGCATTGATGATTCCTATAATACTGCGATCATATTAGCCAAAACAGGTGATCTCTATCGATTAGCAGGTGATAACAAAACAGCATTGAATTTATATTTTCAAAGTTTAAAATATCCAAAAGGTCCTTCCTTAATATGGCATCCATTAGTGGACCTTGGCGATACTTATTATGCGCTTGAGCAATATGATCCTGCATTGTATGAGCATGAGAAATACATGCAGACAATCAAATCTCTCACCATTAGAAGTAACTATACAACTCTTCCTAAAATACGAATGGCAGAAATCAATATCGCATCTAAAGAATATGATAAAGCGCTGGCCTTACTTACCGAAGATTTGAAAGTTGTAAAGAAAACGAATGATAAAAACCGATTAATGCGTTTATTACTTGATATCGGAAAAGCTTATGAAGGAAAAAAAGATTTTAGGAAGGCTTTTTATTATACAAAAAATCTTTTGCAAAATTCACAAAATCATAAAGCAAAACAATATATCAGGGATGGGTACAAGTTAATGTCGGTACTATATCACCAGCTACAACGGGACGACAGTGCTTACGCCTATTACCGTCAATATACGAACATGAAAGATGCAGTAGCCCTTGATGAATTCAGTAAAAAACTTGCTATATATAAAGCGGCTACAGAAAATGAAAAAAAGCAGGCACAGATAGAATTACTTAACAATGAAAAACTGATCAACCAACAGCAGTTACAACTCAGTGAACAAAAACTAAAAGGTGAATCATTTCTAAAAAATATTCTTATCAGTGGTGTTTTAGTTTTGGTATTATTTGGTTTAATAATTTTCAGAAACATTATGCTGAAACAAAAAAATGAAGCAAATCGTCATGAAATAGTAGAAAAAGAATTAAATCTACAGAAGTTGGAAAGCGAACGTAGTAAAAGTGAATTGCAACAACAGGCTACTGAATTGGAAATGCAAGCCCTCCGTGCTCAAATGAACCCTCATTTTATTTTTAATTCGCTTAATTCCATTAACCGTTTTATCCTTCAGAATAACAAAGCACAGGCCTCGGAATATCTTACAAAGTTTTCCCGGCTTGTAAGATTGATATTACAAAACTCACAGTCTTCCTTAATACCGCTGGAAAGTGAACTGGAAGCATTGCAACTATATCTTGAGTTGGAAAGTGTAAGGTTTGATCATCATTTTCATTTTTTTATTCGGATTGCAGATGATATAGATTTGTCTTCTCTAAAAGTACCGCCACTTATTATTCAACCTTATGCAGAAAATGCTATTTGGCACGGATTAATGCACAAGGAAGAAAAAGGGAATTTACAAATTGAATTATATGAGCAGGGAGATACGCTTTGTTGCAAAATAACTGATGATGGTGTTGGAAGAAAAAAGGCCGGCGATTTAAAAAGTAAATCTGCATCCAAACACAAATCAATGGGTATGCAAATAACTGCTAATCGGATAGCAATGCTGCAAAAACAAAAACATTCAGCACCACAAATAAAAATTACTGACCTTATTTTACCCGATGGAAAACCTGGTGGAACAGAAGTATTATTAAAAATTCCTATGTATTATGATTAAAGCAATAATCATCGATGATGAGGTACATTGCCTTGAAGCATTGAGTCTTCTGCTTACTGAATTTTGCCCTGAAGTTCAATTACTGGAACAATGCAGCTCTGCTAAAAAAGGATTGGAAGCCATTGAAAAATGCAAGCCAGACCTTGTGTTTCTCGATATTGAAATGCCGTTTATGAATGGGTTTGAATTACTGGAACAATTATCAACTATTTCCTTTGCTATCATCTTTACCACCAGTTATGATCAGTACGCCATAAAAGCCATTCGCTATAGTGCATTGGATTATTTATTAAAACC
>JANXQO010000146.1 GCA_025353485.1 Chitinophagales bacterium | reverse complement strand
TAAGGGCATCTCTAATTACTGAACTTTCCAAAAGTTGGTAATTATAAACTAACGCCAATGTTTAATTTAAACTTTTGGAAAGTTTAAACCTACTGTTATTAGAGATTTCCTTGAATAAATTAATCTCTAATTTAATAACCTTGTTTTTTGCTGTAAAAATTCTTCCTTCGTTAATACGCCGTCATCAAAAAGTTTTTTTAATTTCTGAATCTCATCTGCTAAAGAATTTTTAGAAGAAGAATTGGTTTGCGAATGACTTGCAGAGGGTGAAACCTGTGAAAGAATTGCTGAAGTGCCTGATAAAATGCGTTCTACATTTTTCCGGTTCTTACCCATATCAAATAAATCTGTTAGTACTCCAAATTTTGATCCTGAGGTTATTTGCACTTTAGTATTACCATCTGCAGGTGATGATAATTGGATAAGAATTGCTTCTCCAAAGCTCCATAAAGTAATATTTGCCTTTACAGTAATTCTGCTTGTAAGTTTATCCGCCGTAACTACTTTCATTCCTGAAATAATAGGTACAGCCCTGCATATTGCTTCAAATACATTATCTTTTGAGTATGGAAATTCGGCTTCTCCGTTTTGATTTAAAAGTGCCATAATGTTTTTTCTGTGAAAACTACACTAAATATAAAGAATTAAATTTATCATTGTTTTCTTTTATGTAATAGTTTAATTACCCAACAATATATCCTGTATTCTTTTCTTGAAAAAATATCAATCCGATGGCAAACTATGCCTCATTCCTGCGCTATCATGAAACCCGGCCGGGACTTAAATAATAAAAGCATTGATCTTTTAAAAAATAAATGTAAATTTATTCTCACTTTACAATCCTGTTAAAACCATTTTTTATTTCCTGCCTTAGTTTTAAAACATAAACAAACTGTAAAATAAAAAGGTATAATCTGCCTTACTGTTTTTTTTTTGGTTTTATATTTCTTCTGTATCTACATTTTTTATTTTTAAACTTATTTTATGCAAAAATTATTTGTCATTTCATTTTTGCTGTTACTAATTTCAGTAACAACATTTTCACAAGTATATAATACCGGTACTGTAACCACCGGCAGTAAAATATGGGAACTGGGCGGGGAATATCAATATAATTGCGGGCATAATCTTTCGCAAAATGATATTGGTATCAGGTATGATGGTTTTCAAAACAGGAACAACTGGAACATTGGTATTTTATTCGATTGTGGGCATACCAAATCAAAAGATGGTAATAAAGAATCGGGTATCGGAATATCTGCAGGATACCGTTATGGTTTTTCATATGGCAACCACGGTAATTTATTTGGCGGCGTAAGAGCCACTTTCGAATTTGACAAGTGGAAAGATAAAGACGGAAAAGAAATTTCTAAAGAAACTGTAGTTGTACCAAAAATTGAAACAGGGTACCAATATATTTTTGGCACAACAGGTCATATTTATACAACGCCATCAATTGGCTATGGGTACGCAATAAAATTAAATGCCACAGGCACGGAAACAAAAGCTGATGAAGGTAGCCGTTTTGTTACCGGCATATCAATGGGATACAGGTTTTAGAAACGTAAATAATAGCTAAAAGAAATTATACTATTTATTTATTGCTGTTGTCCTGAGTTTTGCAACTCAGGACTTTCTTATTTTACAATCGTAGTTTATAAGCCCGTAGCCAAAGACTACAAACAGCAATACTTTTATTTTATAGGATGTTAAGAATAGCCAGTGACTTTTTACTGTGCAGGCCTCTTAACTTCCACTATCAATACTTTTAAATCCCCTTTACCTGTATTTTTTACACCATGCACTTGTGCAGGCATTACTGTTGCCATTCCCTTCGTCATTTCACTAGTTTGTTTTTTCCCGTCTTTATCAGTAAACTCTGCATTGCCTCCTTCAATAACATAGATCGCATTATCAGGGTGGGCATGCATTGCAGAGGAAGCGCCGGGCTTATAGTCTGCCATCAACACTCTTATATTCATTGTATCCTTTATCATTTTATAAAGTGTGGGGGCAACCTTAACTGCATCCATTGCAGCATTTGTGGTACCAGCATTGTTTGCACGGCTTACTTCTACCAAAAGCGCATTGGTAGTTGTTGTTCCTATATTTTTTACACTGTGTGCACCACCCGGCAGTACCATCACTGTACCGGCTTTTAATTCGTGCACCTGTTTGCTTCCATCCTGCATTGTAAATTCTGTTTTGCCTCCGTCAATAACATACAGCACATTATCAGGATGAGAATGCATAGCAGAAGAATCGCCGGGTTTATAAGCTACTTTTAAAATACGTATCCCCATTGTATCCTTTACCTGTTGATAAAGACCGGGTGCTACTTTTATTGCATCCATAGTTTGATCTTTAGCAGAACTGTCCATCGCTGTAGTTTTGGTACTATCAGTTGATGAATCTGTGGACGTTGTTTTATCACCCTGGTCACAGGCAATAAATACAAGCGGTAAAATGAACAGCATTAATTTTGATTTGACATTTTTTTTCATAATAATATTTTAATGAATAATAGAAAAGAGGTTAGGAAGGAATTTGCAAAGGGGGATTAAGTTATAAATGTAAAAGAAATTTTATAAGAAAAAAAAATTTCTGTTGTTAGTGTTCTATGCAAACGCAATGGGCGATTGGTCACACACAATTGTATTAGCTATCCATTTGTTGTTGGTGCAGCCAGTGCACATTACTTTATTTAACACCCAACCTACGGCTAAGAACAAATCTTTTATTATTTTAAGACACTAAGGATAGCGAAGAAAATCAAATCCCGGAAGCATCATCTCCGGGATTGGATCAGCTTATTTATTACAGTATTATTCTGAACTCAGGTCTTTGCGGAATTTCATGATAAATATTTCCCGGCTTGCAACATTGGCATTGTTATCTAATAATTTTGATCTGGTATCCCATCCCTCCTGTCCGTAATCTTTTATATAAGCATCTTTGAATGCAGTTGTTGACATAGGATTAGGGCCATAATAATCAGTTTCAAGTTCTTTGAAACCGTCTTTTAAATTTCTTATATTAACTCTCACCGGATCAGATCCTGACCATAATTGCGTATACACATTATAACTTATCGGGCTAGTAGGATTTATTTTAGCCTGAATCAATGATCCTCTTCTGTTTTCTCTTATAGTTTCCTGTATCTGTGCATATTTTACGTGTGTAACAGTTACCAGAAATTTATCCGCTTTCACTTTAGCATTAAAGCTTGCAGAATCATCCCACCGGTAACTGCTGTTCATGCTACTCTCTTCAAGCTTTATAATATTTTTTTCCAAATCAAGGGCATGTTCTTTTGCGTTGGTTTTTTCTTTATCCATGTCTGCATAAGAAATGGGTCCTTCCACTAAATGGTAAGTTCCCATATATGGGCCACTCATTACTTCGTACACCATTCTTTTGTCATCGGTAGTATGAAATTTAGCTAAGTGCGTTTTCCAGGCGGCTTCAAAAGCTGATTTCATACCTGCTTTTGGCTTAATGAAATTTACAGTGTAAAGGGTTTTGCCTTGCCCGTTTGCTAAGAATGTGGCTGCAATAAACAGCCATAGAAAAAATGTCTTTTTCATGTTTTTTGTTTTAAGTGTGCTATAAATTAAATTTCCGGCAGGAGTTTTTTATGCGGAGCTGGAATTGATAAGATAAAGACAGTTAGTTGGTTTAGAAAGGAATTGAGTGTTTGAAAGTAAATATTAATAAAGGATAAAGCAAAATTATTTTCTCACTGCTGCCCTGAGTTTTTAACTCAGGATTTTTTTTATTTTTAAATCGTGATTTATAAATCCGTAATCGCAGACTACGGAATGCGATGAAACACTGGAGGAGAATAATTCAGAACTTTTTATTTTCAATCGTGGTTTATAAATCTGTAGTCGCAGACTACGGACAGTAATACTTTTATTATTTTAAGATACTAAGGATCGTTTATAATAGATGTTGAAATAATAAATAATCATGCTTTTACAGCAAGCAATTCAACTTTTTCAATTATAGGTGGCTTTGCCAAAAGCTCATCAGCATGTTGCATTAAAGCTGCTGCAATTTTTCCATTCAAATGGGCTTCACGTCCTGCCTCATCATTGAAAGTATCAAAAATTCCAAAAATGGATGGTCCAATTTTAAGAGCATACCATGAAACTGTTTCTTTCTCATCCTCTGCTAATGGCAATGCAGACTTTAGAAATTGTTCAACAGCATCTTCT
Organism: Chitinophagales bacterium; assembly: GCA_025353485.1. Classification (GTDB taxonomy): domain Bacteria; phylum Bacteroidota; class Bacteroidia; order Chitinophagales; family Chitinophagaceae; genus Ginsengibacter. Next base: position 4,151 of record JANXQO010000146.1, on the reverse strand, counting down.
TTACCAGGCTTAGCTTCTACACGGGCTATTATTGCATACTTTACCATAAAAAATAATTTAAATGTTTACAATATTTAAATTTACATACGTTCAATCAATTGCTTCGGTTTGCAATATTGTTATTCTTAGTTGGTAACTCAGGTACTTTCTATTTTATTCTTAGCCGTGTGCAGCCACACACACAAAGCCCTTAAGGAGGCACGGCGGCGGAATAACAGAAGGACAATCACATTGTAAGATTTACCGGTTTATAAAGTTTTCAAATATTCGATAACGGCTTTTCTTTCAGCTTCAGTTAAATGATCGCCAAAAGGGTGGCCATAATTTCCGTAGCCGGGTATATCCGTATTATACGTTTTCTTATTGCCTGGTTTAGATAAAGTTTTATATCGCCATCCTAATTTTTCATAATCATATTCTTCTTTATTAAAATTTCTTTTCCAATACCGGGGACGGGTTTTGGTGTTCAATATATTTTCTATAGTTGGTACAGAACCATTATGCAAATAGGGCGCGGTGACCCATACTCCATCAAGCGGTGGAGGAACATAACCACGCTGAGGTTTTGTAAATGACTTTGGATCTGAGGCGGCAAACCAGCTTTTGTTAAACCAGTTAGTGGAACCGGTATATTTTATAAAATACTTCCACATCAGAGAGTCTGTACCAATAATATCAGGGGGTATTAATTTATTTGGATAACTTTCTTTTTCGCCATAGGTGCCGTGACAGTATGAACATGTTTGTACAAAGATCTTTCTACCTTTTTCAGCTAAATTTTTATTTATTGGAAAGGGATACCGGGGAGGCTGTAGCGTTTTAATATATGCCCATACATCTATCGAGTGGTTATAAATTTCCCTTGCCTCAAAAGTATCTTTTAAAGTAAGAAGACTGGTACTCACAATGTGTTTAAGAACCCCTCCCTGTCTCATGGCGTTTATAGTTAATGCCTTCCTTTTTTTAGAGATCCATAATGCAGGTGGATCTTCAGGAATAACGATTGGAGGAACCGAAAAATATTCCGTATCTGCACGAAATTTCAACGTTACAGGATCACGGTGTGATGCCATCACTTCTGCAATTTTTTGTGCCGGTGTTGGGCCTTGCATTTCGGTCCGGATCCTTCCTTTAAGCATATCCATCGCATTAAAAGCTCTTTCTGTTGTTTTCCATTCATCTGAATTTTTTCCATAGAAGGCCTTAATTGCTGCTTTGATAAGTTTTAAATATTGGTCAGAGTTGCTTTGGAAATTACTGTAGCTGTTACCCAATCCTACAACATAGCTGTTATTAAATTGTTGGGCATGGCAATGTAAACATCCGGGTGTAGCCGTTAATCTTCCCTTATCATTTTTAAATATTACAAAATCATTCAGGCTGAATTTGCTGTACCCGGCCAGTTGAGCCAGTTTGCTATCTTTTATTTTATACAGGAATTTATAAATTTCCATGGGAATTCCGGTACTGAATGCATTTCCTTCTACCATGTATTTGTAACCTGCCTCAGCATTTCCATCCTCCGTTGCGGGAGCCTTTATTATTGATAAGGTATCACCGGGAATATAAGTAACAGTATTTTGCAGATGATAAAGATCTCTTATTCTTTCTTTCTGCATAACACAGGCCAATGCGGCGCAAAGGAAAGTCAGCAATAATATTACCCGGAATTTCTTCAATTGTATATGGTGAATGTTTAACAAGATAAAAAAAAATAAAATATTTTACAAATGCTCAATTGCTTCTTCGCAGGTTCGTGTTCAATAAGCATTGTGCGTGAGGTGCACTAACAACAGTATAAAATCTGCAAATAAATTATGGAGATAAGTTCTTTCGAATTCAAATGGATTCACCACAATATTATTCACAATATTTCAGCCTGTAGTTACCGTTTTTAGTTTGATAATTCGTTTAATAAATTTTCGGTTTCCCGGATTGTTTTGTTATAACTTTTGTATACAAACTTTGAGAAGAAAACCAAAAAGATATACCCTATGCTAAATGAAAATATCCAAAAATATTTGCTGTCTGTAATTTCGTTTCTTCCAAACAACCTGGTTAATAAAAGGATTACTGTTACCAACAGCAGATAGCTTAAAGTAAGATTTAGTTTTTGCAGTTTGCAAAATTTTATTTTTTCAATTGCAAACTTTTTCAGTGTGTCTGCATAAGGTTTGTTTATATCGCCGGCTTTGTATAAATGTTGAATGCTCATTAAACTAAGTACGCAAATTATCACAAAAAGTAAAATGGCCAGTACACCTACAATTTGAAAAGAGATCGTGTCTAACCTGTAAAAATTAAACCCGATAAAAACAGCACTGCCTATGCAAACAGCACTACCTAATATTTCAGGTACTATTATTTTATTCAGGTGCGAATGAAATTTTCTTTTGCTCATGTTGTCAAAAATTTTGAGGTTTAAATTTTGTTTTTCTTTTACCTGTATACTCATTTCGTCCCAGGTTTTTTTGATGTCATCAAGTTCCATAATTATTATTGTTTAAGAATTTGTTGTTTTAATTTTTCCTTTATCCGGTAAAATTTTGTTCCTACATTGCTTACAGATATGCCTATGATCTGTGCAATTTCTTCATGGCTTTTATTTTCTAAATAAAGAATGATAATGCCTTTGTCAAGTAAATTCAATTTGTCAATATGATGTTTTAATACCTGCCACTTTTCTTCCATTTCTTTGTTTTCAATTTCAGTAAAGTGCAGGAACTGTTCTTCCATAGGAATTGTCTGAACTTTCTTTTTAGCACTTTTGAGATAGTATATTGCTACGTTCATAGCCACTCTATACATCCATGTGCTCACACTTGATCTTTTATCAAACGTGTGAAATGATTTCCAGAGCTGGTAAACAATTTCCTGCATCAGATCATTTCTGTCTTCAATACTATTTGTATAGATGGATGCTATTTTAAAAATCAAACCCTGATTTTCATTTATCTCTTTAATAAAACCGTTTTTATTTTCCACGAATGAAATTAAAATTTTGTTCTGTTGTATTAGTGTACAACTTTGAGAAAAAATCACAGATACTGTAAAATATTTTTTTGGAAAGGGTAAGATTGGTTAATTAAAGTTTGTAATTTTTTTATTGGGCATTGGAAGCCTGGCTACAAGCTACGCCTCATTCTGCACATACTTGATATGTGTCTTATGAGTTAATATTTGGAGGCATACCCATACGGTCTGAAAGATTTATTTACTGTCATATGCAGGCCTGATTGACCAGCTCCTTTTAAATTTTTTGCGTATCACCATCCACCAAACAAAGAATGTTGTTGTAATAATATTTAATACTATTGGTGTCCATGCCGGTAAGCTATTAGTTAAGTCTACAAGTGTGCCATTAGTATTATGAACATTAAAACCCAATAACTGAGGTAGCCTAAACCAGTAATAACATGATACTGTAGCGGCAGCAAATAAACTCACAAGTAACTTTCGTCCCTCATGAGAAACAAATTGTTTCAGAACAATATATATGTCAAGTGAGATAATTGCTGACAGTACAGGAATGCCATAAATGAACAATAAATAATTCCATCCGGATGTTCCTGTGTAATCGGGAATGTGAAACCATCCCCACACATACCCCGGAAAAGCCCTCCTGCTGTCCTGAGTTTGTAACTCAGGACTTCTATTTTCATTTGTAGTTTATAATTCCGTAGTTGCAAACTACGGACAGCAGACTTTTATTATTTTGAAATACTAAGGATAGCGAGGTAGCCTGCTACGGCAGGGCGGATAACGTGGTTAATATAAGGAGGAGAAATACATTCAGCCGTGTTCCGCCACACACATGGCTTTAGGGAAACACACGGCAGCGGATGGAGTAAATGGTATATTTGTTTAAAAATATTTTTAGTATTTAATAAAATTTTACAAATATGAAATGTAATTTAAAACCTATGTTCTATAAATCTCAGTTCAAAATATTGGCAATTATTTTCCTCAGCACTGCAAGAACCTTTTATTCCACTCTTCTACGTTCTTCCTCAGCCGCAGCAGATTTATTCCGGTTTGCTTTTATTGTATTGCTTCCAAAAGTTTTAGAATAGGTAAGGGTAAATGTTCTTTGACTAAACCTTAGGGAGCCGTTTGTTACTAGGTTTTGCGCAGGCAGATTTACAGAAAGC
>JANXQO010000106.1 GCA_025353485.1 Chitinophagales bacterium | reverse complement strand
ATCATCAATATTTTTTCTGCAATCGGTGCCTATCATTTCATGCCCAAAAAACCTTCATTAGCTAGTCATTTTCAAACAGATAATTCTCAATCATTACAACTTTGCCTGTAATTCTGACATCCTTAAATCGAACTCACGTTAGTTAGTAAGTTAAAGTTTTAAATTGAATCACAAGCTTATTAATTTTAGAATAAAAAAATCAACAATTTTCAAAAGGATTATTTATAAATTCTTCACACAAACCCCTTCCAATTTTTTCGTAAATTCGCTATCAATGGAAGTTGCAGTAGAAATACCGAAATATAATTTAAACGAAGAGCAGGAAAGAAAGGAAATCCTTCGGCATTACCGTGCATTGCTGCGTGCTTTAAAAACCAAATTAAAACCGGGAGACAAAGAAATGATACGCACCGCATTTGAAATGGCGGTAGATGCTCATAAAACAATGCGTCGCAAAAGCGGTGAGCCATATATTCTGCATCCTCTTTCGGTAGCTATGATCTGCGTGGAAGAAATTGGTTTAGGGGTAAGAAGTACTATCTGTGCCCTGCTGCATGATACTGTGGAGGATACTGATATTTCATTAGCAGATATTCAAAGGGAATTTGGTGGAGAAATAGCAAAGATCGTTGACGGGCTTACCAAAATATCCAACGTTCTCGATACAAATACTTCACAACAGGCCGAGAATTTTAAAAAGATCTTATTAACCCTTACTGACGATCCGAGAGTCATCCTGATAAAGCTTGCGGACCGCTTACATAACATGCGAACGCTGGATAGCATGAAGAGGGAGAAGCAATTAAAAATTTCTTCTGAAACAGTATATGTATACGCTCCGCTTGCACACCGCATGGGCTTGTATAACATTAAAACAGAAATGGAAGACCTGGCGATGAAATATATGGAACCGGACAGCTATAAATATCTTGCTCAAAAATTGAATGATACCAAAAGAGAACGCAGCCGCTACATAAATGATTTCATCAGGCCGATAAAAGAAAAATTAGAGCAGGGAGGTTTTGATTTTGAAATATATGGACGACCAAAAAGCATTCACTCTATCTGGAATAAAATGAAAAAGAAAGGTGTTGCTTTTGAAGAAGTGTATGACCTGTTTGCTATCCGTGTTATTTTAAATTCACCGCCGGAAAAAGAAAAAGAAGATTGCTGGAAAGTGTACAGCATGATAACAGATGAATATACTCCCTCGCCGGAAAGATTGAGAGACTGGTTAAGCAATCCCAAAAATAACGGCTATGAAGCGCTGCACACAACGGTTATGGGGCCCCAGGGAAAATGGGTTGAGGTACAGATCCGTACCAAACGAATGAATGACATTGCAGAAAAAGGTTTGGCGGCGCATTGGAAATATAAAGAAGGAACCAATGATGAGAACAGGTTTGATAATTGGTTTCATCAAATAAGAGAGGTTCTTGCCAACCAGGATACGAACTCAATTGATTTTTTACAGGACTTTAAAGTATCTTTTTTAGCAGAAGAAATTTATGTGTACACTCCAAAAGGTGATGTAAAAATGTTACCCATCGGCGCATCTGCATTGGACTTTGCTTTTGCTGTGCATACCGCCGTTGGAGTAAAATGTATTGGCGCAAAAGTTAACCACAAACTTGTACCCATCGGCCATAAATTACGCAGTGGCGACCAGATTGAAATTATTACTTCTGCCAAACAAAAACCAAACAGCGAATGGCTGAATTTTGTTGTTACCACAAAAGCAAAATCTAAAATAAAAGATTCTTTAAAAGAAGAAAAAAGAACCATTGCAGAAGAAGGTAAATATATTTTACAACGCAAGCTTGATGGACTGGGCGCTGCTATGAGTTACCAGAACATGGAAGAGCTTGCAAACTTTTATAAACTCGCTTCTCCTCTTGATCTTCTTTATGAAATTGCTGTAAAGAAAATTGATCTGAAAGAGCTTAAAGATTTTACAGTAGCAGGAGAAAAACTTATAGCTCCAAAGCCCCCTCTATCTCCCCCGAAGGGGGAGGATAAGGAGAAGATGGAGGCGAAAAAACATTTACAAAAAGATGCAGAGTTAATTATTTTTGGAGAAAGCAGCGATAAAATAATGTACACTCTCGCCAACTGCTGCAAGCCAATACCCGGCGATGATGTATTTGGTTTTATAACACAGGGTGAAGGTTTAAAAATTCACCGCACCAATTGCCCCAATGCCACAAGATTATTATCCAACTACGGGCATCGGGTAGTAAAAACAAAATGGGTTAAGAATAAAGAAATTTCTTTTCTTACCGGAATAAAAATCATCGGGCTTGATGATGTTGGTGTGATAAATAAAATAACCAATTTGATAAGCGGGGAATTAAAGATCAACATTAATGCGCTTACTATTGAAGCCAAAGATGGCTTGTTTGAAGGCAATATAAAAGTGTATGTGCATGATAAAGATGAACTGGAAGAACTTGTAGAGCATGTAAAAAAATTACCCGGCATTGAAAGTGTTGATAGGTTTGATACTGAATAGATGTACGAAGTAAGATGTAAGAAGTACGATGTGGAAAGTAATTTTTATTCGTATTTCTTGTTTACATTTATTGCATAAAATATTATTTAACATCAAAATCATTTATCATGCATGAACTAATTCAAAAATTACAGGATGATCATGGCTTGCAACCCGAGCAATCTCATGGAATATTAAATACAGTAAAAGAATTTATAAAAGAAAAATTTCCGATGATGGCAGGTACTGTAGATAATTTATTTCCCCCATCAACTCCTGATAATACACCAACAGGAGACACGGGAAGCACTACAGGTCCAACACAAAAGGGTGGCAGCTTTTTAGATAAAATATCTGATATAGTTCCGGGAGAAATGGGGGAAAAAGCGGAGCAGTTTGCCAAAGATAAATTAGGCGGAATGTTTAGCGGAGATAAAAAATAATTATTGTCATGTGTCTGGCCACCGAAGTGGCCTGACACCTTTTTTACCTGATTTATTTAAGCACTTCTCTCGCTATAATAATTTTTTGTATTTCACTGGTGCCTTCTCCAATTGTACACAGCTTGCTGTCACGATAAAACTTTTCTACAGGGAAATCTTTTGTATAGCCATATCCGCCAAAAATCTGCACGGCATCTGTAGAAACTTTTACAGCAACTTCGCTGGCATAATATTTTGCCATAGCTGATTCTTTCGTAATATTTTCACCACGCATTTTTTTATCGCAACATTGAGCTATCAAAAGTTCGGCTGCTTTTATTTCAGTTGCCATGTCAGCCAGCTTAAAAGAAATTCCCTGGAAATTGGCAATAGGTTGATCAAACTGGTGTCTTTCTTTTGCATATTGTACTGATGCTTCGTAAGCGCCTTTTGCTATCCCCAATGCTAACGCAGCAATTGATATTCTTCCTCCATCCAAAACTTTCATTGCCTGTTTAAAACCTTCTCCCACTCCGCCTAACCTGTTCTCATCAGGTATGCGGCAATTATCAAAGATCATTTCACTGGTTTCACTTGCTCTCATCCCAAGTTTATTTTCTTTTTTGCCAGCACTAAATCCTTGCGTTCCTCTTTCGATAACAAAGGCGGTGCAATTGTCTCTTGTTCTTGGTTCTCCTGTTCTGCAAATTACTACTGCAACATCACTGCTGTTGCCATGTGTTATCCAACATTTTGTTCCATTGATAACCCAGTCGTTACCGTCTTTTACAGCAACACATTTCATATTGCCTGCGTCGCTTCCGGTGTTGGGTTCTGTTAAACCCCATGCGCCAATATACTCTGCTGTAGCCAGTTTTGGAAGATATTTTTTCTTTTGCTCTTCATTGCCGAAAGCCAATAAATGTCCGCAGCATAATGAATTATGGGCGGCAACAGAAAGGCCAATAGATCCGCAAACTTTTGCTATCTCCTGGATGATTTCACTGTATTCAAAATAGCCAAGACCGGCACCTCCATATTCTTCAGGAATAAACACTCCCATTAAACCCAACTTTCCTAATTCTTTAAAAACTTCCACAGGAAAAGTTTGGGCTTCATCCCATTCCATAACATGTGGTTTTATTTTTTGTAAAGCAAAATCTTTTGTTGTTTGCGCAACCTGTTCTGTAAGTTCACTTCTTTTAAAATCCATAGAGTAAAATAAGCGTGCAAGATAATCAGATTTTATAACTGATGTTTTGATGCTTTTATGACTGGCAAATTAATTTATGGTGAGATAGGGAAGAACTTTAGTGAAGACCTCATCAGTAACAACCATTATCTTTTTTATATCATCAATGGAAGAAAAATTTCCATGCTGTGTTCTGTATTGCAGGATAGCATTGGCAATAGAATACCTGATGTAGGGATGTGATCTCATTTCATCAAGTGTGGCAGTATTAATATTTATTTGTTTTACACCGGAGCTGGCAAAAATAAGCTTTGATTTTATTTTAATAAAAGTAGAATCGGGCAGGCCGTACGTTTCCTTTATCTGATCAACTGAATAAAAACCACCAAGCTTATCCCGAAATGCAATGATGCGCTGTGCCAGCTTACTGCCAATACCGGGGAGAGAAATAAAAGCAGCAGTATCTGAGGTATTAATATCTATAGTTTGTGGAAATGATTTTTTATCCCGATAGCTATCGGGAGTAGTATTCTTTTTAAAATTACCGGGATCATTGTCAGCATATTCTTTTTTGGCATTTTCAATTCTTACATAAGGTAGTAAGCGATCAACATCATCTTTATGCAATCCCCATATTTTGCTAATGTCTTCGGGCTTATAAAAATGACCTCCTTTGGATAAATACTTTTGAATTGTTTCCACTGTTTTATCCCTTACACCTAACCGCTTCCAATCATTAAGCGATGTGGTATTTGGATCAAAATAAAATACTTCTCCTTTTGGTTTTGCATAATATTTTTTTTCTGATGGCTCATAATAATTGGTGTAATTATTTTCATCATAATTTTTACCCCGATAGCTATCGGGATATTTTTTATGGATTATGCTGTCAGCCTGTTGAATTTTTAATTGAGAAACTTCCTTATCAAATTGCTGGTGATCATACGTTTTTTGGCGAATAAAATAAGGATATAGAAATGGCATAAGTAAGCAAACAATTATCAATGCAAGAAGAATAAAAATTCCGGCTCTTTCTTTTTTGGTAAAGCTTAAATACTCCTTAAAAAATTGCTTAAACATATCCGAAAAGTAGTGTTGCTCCTTTTGCCAAACAAGGGGTAAGTCACCCTATTTTAGGGGGTTAAAGCTGCGGGTAAACACCATAAAATTTTGTTTTCAGGATAGCTTTTCAATCTAATTTGATTAGAAATTTGAACGAAACTCTTTATTATCATAATCTTATACCGGAGGGTGAAATCACCCTAAAGTTTTATCCCGAAAAAGTTTAGTATTATCTTACGATTCCCGTCTGCACAATATGAAACCTCCCGAAATTTTTATACTGCAAAGTTTTCCACTTTGATAAAAGCGTATGACGGTTGTGAAATTTAAAGATGTATTTCCAATCCATCCCACGCTAATTGCATATTCGGTGGCAGCGTTTTATTTACATCCGCATGCTTACCTATCTGGTGGCTCATGTGTGTAAAATATGCTGTAGGAATATTTAATTCATTAGCCAATGCTGCCGCTTCAGTAAGCGAAAAGTGAGAGATGTGTTTTGCATTTCTCAATGCATTTAAAACAATTACTTCGCTGCCTTTAATTTTCTCTCTCTCATTTTCATCAATCCTGTTGGCATCTGTTATATAAGTAAACTTTCCAAACCTGAACCCCAGCACAGGCATATTTAAATGATAAACAACAATGGGAATTATGGGTATATCTCCAACAATAAAAGGTTCTGTTGTAATTGTATTGATATTTAATCTTGGAAGGCCGGGATATTTATTTTCAGCAAACACGTAAATAAACTCCCGCCTTATTGCTTCTTCAGTTAGGGCATTGGCAAAAATTTCCATTGGCTTATGTGTAAAAAAATTGTAAGCCCTTACATCATCAAGCCCTGCAATATGATCCTTGTGCGGATGGGTAAAAACCACCGCATCCAAATGTTTTACATCAGCCCGCAACATTTGATAACGAAAGTCGGGAGTAGTATCAACAACCAATGTAGTTGTTTTGCTTTGCACTAAAATGCTGCTTCGTAAACGGTTATCTTTTTTATCAGTAGATGTGCATACCCTGCAACTGCAGCCAATCATAGGTACTCCGCTACTGGTACCTGTTCCAAGAAAAGTGACCTTTATATCAGGATAACTCACTTTCCAAAGCTAATTTTTTTACAAAGAATAAAGAGATTATTTTTCTGAGGCTGATTGCTTCTTCATCACTTCATCAAACATTTTTTGTGCATCAACAGTCAGCAATTCATACGTAACCTGTAATGATGGAAGCAGGTCAATAAGCGTATTTATTCTTCCCTCTGTATTTAAAAATTTATTAAGCACTACTACTTTTTTTTCTTCTAAAATACAATATCCACTTTGGAATGAACCTCTTTCATAGCGTACAACGTATCCTGATTCTTCAAGAATTTTTTCCAGCCTGTTTACTGTTGATTGATTGTATTTCATATCCCAAACCCCTAAGAGGCTTTTAAATTTAAAATTATTTGAACAAATTTACGACAATAACCTCACCCTCTTATCCCTCTCCTTTTGGAGAGGGACGGTACATTAAAATAAATCCAACCATCATATCTTCCCATATCAACATTGTTGCTATACCCGGCAATTAAATCTAAATTAAAAACTTTCGGGATAAATAATTTTTAAAACAAAGAATTATCTCACAACCTAAGTTCCCCCGTTGGGGGTCAGGGGGCTTTACTCGTCATTCTAATTACCGGAATTATCATTTCTTCCAGGCTTACACCACCATGTTGAAATGTATTACGGTAATAATTTACAAAGTGATTATAATTATTGGGATAACATAAATAGCCATCCTGTTTTGCAAAAATAAAAGAAGAGTTTACATTCGGCACCGGCAAGCCTGCCTGCCGTGGATCACGAAATGCAAGTACGTCCTTTGCTTCATAATTTAGATTTCTTCCATGCTTATACCGCAGGTTGGCGGTTGTTTGTTTATCACCTACTACTTTACTTGGTGTATTAACCCTAACGCTTCCATGATCTGTTGCAACAATGAGATTAATTTTTTTATCTGCAATCTTTTTTAACGCCTGGTGTAATGGAGAATGCTCAAACCAGGATGCTGTAATGCTGCGGTAGCTTACTTCATCAGCAGCAAGTTCTTTCAGCACTTCCATTTCTGTTCTTGCATGGCTAAGCATATCAACAAAATTGTAAACAATTATATTTATATCATTACTCAACAGGTTATGCATGTTGTCAACAAGTTTTTGGGCATCCTGGTGGTTCGTTATTTTTGTATAAGAATATTTAAGATCATCCTTACGAAGTCTTTTTAATTGTGCTTTAAAAAAATCCTGTTCAAACAAATTTTTA
>JANXQO010000140.1 GCA_025353485.1 Chitinophagales bacterium | reverse complement strand
ATCAATATTTTTTCTGCAATCGGTGCCTATCATTTCATGCCCAAAAAACCTTCATTAGCTAGTCATTTTCAAACAGATAATTCTCAATCATTACAACTTTGCCTGTAATTCTGACATCCTTAAATCGAACTCACGTTAATTTAAAGATGAAATGTAAAAAATAGTGGTAATAAAATATCAAATGTTAGGCCTCCCTCTTTGAAGAAGAGTCCCGATAATCGGGAGAGGATGAGGCTACATGGCTGCTAACTGAACCTTTTGCTGAAGTTCTATAACACTTTCTTTAAAAAGTGTATCCGTATCCATAAGGTCTTTTACCGTTTGGCAGCTATGGATAACGGTTGTATGATCACGTCCGCCAAAATGCTCACCAATAGTTTTTAAAGAATTTTTTGTAAATGCTTTTGCCAGGAACATTGATATCTGCCTTGCCTGTACAATTTCACGCTTGCGGGTTTTTTGTAAAAGCTTATCATACGGTACATCAAAATAATCGCATACCATTTTTTGAATAGTATCTATAGTAATTTCTTTTGATGATGATTTTACAAAATTTCGTAGCACTTTTTTAGCTAATTCAAGGTCAATTTCCCTTTTATTGAGCGAAGATTGTGCCAAGAGAGAAATCAAAGCGCCTTCCAATTCACGTATATTATTTTGAATATTATAGGCAATATATTTCACTACTTCCTTAGGCATTTCAAGCCCGTCATTCTTCATTTTCTTTTCAAGAATCTCGATCTTGGTATCATAATCAGGTATTTGCAGATCAGCGCTCAAGCCCCAGCGAAAACGGCTTAATAGCCTTTCCTGCACACCTTCCAGATCTTTGGGGGGTTTATCAGAAGTTAAGATAAGTTGTTTGCCACTTTGATGCAGATGATTAAAGATGGCAAAAAATGCATCCTGCGATTTTTCTGCCCGGTTAAAAAACTGCACATCATCAATTATCAATACATCTATCAACTGATAAAAATGTATGAAATCGTTTATTGCATTATTGCGGCTGTGGTCTACAAACTGGTTAATAAATTTCTCAGAGCTTACATATAATACAACCTTATTTTTATGTAATCTTTTTACTTCGTTGCCAATTGCCTGCGCAAGATGTGTTTTACCCAAACCCACACCACCGTAAATTACTAAAGGATTAAAAGAGGTGGAACCGGGTTTTTCTGCAACTGTTTTACCTGCTCTGCGGGCAACTCGGTTACAATCACCTTCAACATATGCATCAAAAACATACACAGGGTTTAACTGCGCATCTATCTGCATTTTCCTAAGTCCCGGAATTACAAACGGATTTTTAACAGGATTATTTATGACTAATGGAAAATCCATTTCGTTATTTGAGTATGATTTATATCCGTGACCAGGAACATCCATTGTTAGCGGTTTATTATTTCCATTTCCGCTATCTACCATTATTCTATATTCAAGTCTTGCTTCTTTTCCTAATTCTCTTTTTAAAGTTTTGGCAAGAAGGTTTACATAATGTTCTTCAATATACTCATAAAAAAATTGACTCGGTACCTGTATGGTTAAAACTTTTTCTTTTAATAAAACAGGTTTGATTGGTTCGAACCATGTTTTATAATGCTGCCACTCTACGATATCTTTTATAATATTGAGACAATTGTACCAAACTTTTTCGCAAGCCTTCTCCATTATTCCATAGCCGTTTTAGTAGAGTTTAAAAGTCAGTTTCCATAGATCCAAAAAGAAATCTTTTAAAAGAAATCTTTTAAAAGAAAAAATTTTGAGTAGACAGCGAATATCAAAATAATTTGTTGA
>JANXQO010000008.1 GCA_025353485.1 Chitinophagales bacterium | reverse complement strand
ATAAATTAGTTTTGCACCTCTTTTATATGCACGTACACCGGGACATAAATAATTTACCTCTTTTTAAAAATGCCGTACTCACCATTGGCACTTTTGATGGAGTGCATACGGGGCATTTACAAATAATACAACAATTAAGAGAAGAAGCTAAAAATATAGATGGCGAAAGTGTAATAATTACTTTTGATCCACATCCGCGGATGGTTATTACATCTGATAAAGCTGAAATAAAACTTTTGAATACTTTAAGTGAAAAAATAGAATTACTTGAAAGGGAAAAAATAGATCATTTGGTGGTAGTTCCTTTTACAAAACAATTCTCTGAACAAAGTGCTGAAGAATATATCAATAAATTTCTTGTAGAAAAATTTCATCCTCATACTATCATCATTGGTTACGACCATCATTTTGGTAATGAAAGAAAAGGTAACTACAAATTGCTGGAAGCTTATGCCAGGGAATGTAATTTTCTGGTTAAAGAAATTCCTGAACATGTTTTAAACCAGGTTGCAATCAGTTCTACCAAAATTCGTGAAGCGCTTTTACAATGTGATATAGAAACCGCAAACCAATACCTGGGGTACGAATATTTTTTTGAAGGACAGGTTATTGAAGGAGATAAGATCGGCAGAACTATCGGCTATCCAACCGCGAATCTTGAATTAAAAGATAAAAGTAAGTTAGTACCGGGAAATGGAATTTATGCAATCGCTTTGTCAATAGTCAATCGTCATCCCGATAGCTATAGTGAGTCAATGGTGAATAAGCAACAGGCAATTGGAAATGAGCAGATCGTACATCATACATCTGACATTGTACATCTTAAAGGTATGATGAGCATAGGTATACGGCCAACCATTGGCAAAAGTAAAAAAACAATCGAGGTAAATATTTTTGATTTTGATAAAGATATTTACGGACAAACTGTGAGAGTATATGTAAAAAAATATTTAAGAGAAGAAAAGAAATTTTCCGGATTAGAAGAATTAAAAAAGGCAATAGCAAAAGATAAAATTGAAGCACTGAAATATGTCTGAACCGGGATTTGTGAGAACCATGATTTTTGCGATAGATGAGATTTATGGGATCATGAAATCAAAAAATCAAATCCCATAAATCTTTTTAATCCCACAAATCATGGTTAAGACAGACTATGTATGCTTTATTATTTTAACTGCCAACTCTTTCATCAGCGAAGCATCCGATATACCAATACTGTTTATTCCAACACTTTTTAAATTGTATTCATGTAATAACATCAACGTTTGTTCTACACCTGTATAGGAATAATTTAAAACTGTTTCCAAAGCCTGCCTTGCTGCATAGGGATTATTGTAAAACATTGGCCGCAATGCCTTTTCTGTTTTATCAGTCATTTGAAAAACAGTTAGCACCTTGCTAAAATGATTGTATAAAGCCGGCAGCAGCATTTGTATTGGTGCAGCTTTGGGATTACCTTCAAAATACTGGATAATAGTAATTGCTTTAGCAAGATCTTTATTGCTTAGCGCCTCCTGTAATTCAAAAACATTATATTCCTTGCTTATACCAACATATTTTTCAATATCATCTTCTGTAATATTTTTTCTGTGAGCAAGGTTCATTGAAACTTTTTCAAACTCATTGGCAATACGGCTCAAATCATTTCCAATATGATCAACTAAAAGCGTTAATGCCCTTGGGGTAATGGTAAACCCTTTTGATTGTATATACTCATTTGTCCATCCGGGTAACTGGTTATCATATAATTTTTTGACAGATAAAACTTCTCCGTTTTGCTTTATTATTTTTGCCAGTTTACTTCTGCCATCTATTGTTTTTCCTTTATATGAAACTACAAAAACAGTGGAGGCAAGTGGATTTGTAATGTAATTTTCAAGCTTATCAATATCCTTCATTTGCTGGGCTTCCTTTAAAAGAACAACCTGCCTTTGTGCAAACATTGGGTAACGGCTGCAGGCATTTACAACCTCTGTCCAGTTAGCATCTTTGCCATAAAACAGGGTAAGGTTAAATGCGGCATCTGCTTCTGTAAGAATATTATGTTCAGCATAATCTATTACTGTGTCAATATAAAATTCCTCCTCTCCTTCCAGCCAATAGAAGGGCTTAAAAATATTTTTTTTCCAGTCACTTATTATTTTTTCAGCACTCATTTTTTCAAAGATATATTACTTCATCCATCCGTTATTTTAACTTTGCGTTTAAATTTTTAATTGGATCGGGTATAAAAATTAAAGAGCTTTGCTATATGATTTTGGAAAAACCTAACTTGCTTTTATTTTAGCAAGTTATTCATCACCCAACTAAATAATCTACTATGAGTTTTGAAAATTTTCCTGCCAGCGAAACACCACCGCAAAAACCAGTTGCCAAAAAAAATACTTACGGCGCAATTTTAACCGGCGGCCTGTTAGTTGCCTTATTGGGCACATGGGGTTATATAATCTGGGATAAAAATAAAACCATTCAAAAAACGCAGACACTTGCAACGCAAGTAACTACCAGTGATTCCTCTAAAAATGAATTGCAAAGAGAATTCAATGATGCTACCATGCGCCTGGATATGCTAAAAACTTCCAATTCACGGGCCGATAGTCTTATTAAAACAAAAGATAAAGACATTGATGACCTTAAAATGAAAGTTCAAAACATTTTAAATAATAAAAATGCAACAGCTTCGCAGTTAGCGGATGCCAGAACAATGATTGCCCAGTTAAAAACTAACATAGATACTTACACCGCCGAAATTGAAAAACTTCAGGGCGAAAAAGTTAAACTAACTGAAGAGAAAAGAGTAGTTACTGAAGAAAAAGAAACTGTTACAAAAAATTATGACTCCGCAAAAACTGTTATAAAAGAAAAGGAAGACGTGATTGATGTAGGCTCCACATTGCAGGCATTTAATTTTAATATCGTTGGATTACATGAAAGGGGTAATAAAGAAAAGGAAACAACTACAGCAAGAAGAGTAGATAAATTAAGAATAACTTTTGATCTGGAAAACAGGATAGCTGCAAGCGGCTCTAAAGATGTTTTTGTTTGCATCACAGCTCCTGACGGAACAGCTGTTGCTGTTGAGGCTTTAGGCTCAGGTAAATTTGTAACACGGGATGGGGTTGAAAAATTATTTACAAAAAAAGTTCAAATAAATTATCAGCAGGGCGAAAAACAAACTGTTACTGTTGAATGGAAACAGAACAGCGATTTTCAGACAGGGAATTATAAAATAGAAGTTTACCACAATGGATTTAAAATTGGTGAAGGGATCCGCACATTTAAAAAGGGTGGATTGTTTGGATAAAACTTATAACACGAATTAGGACGAATTACACGAGCCTGGAAACATAATTTAAGTCGTGTAATTCGCCTTTTAATTTGTGTAAAAATGATTTAAAATAATGCCCGTAGAGATGCATTACCTGAGTGTATAGTTCGTGTACCGCCGGGTTTGCGGCCATCGTACTGCAAATTCATTTCAATATTGCCTGCAAGCCGTTTGGTAAATTGTACAGTCCATAAATAATTTTTACCCGGTAATAACCCATCTAAAATTATATATCCAACCGTTGTGTTTGGTGTACCTCCGGAAAATGAAATATTATTAAAAGTGAATTTGGCATTTACCGTTCCACTGGAAAGTACATTGTATTTTAACTCTGTGCTTATTGAATTATTTTTTGAATGTTCGCCGTTGCCAATCGTATTTTGTTTGTCATCAAAATTATAAATAAAGCTTGCCCTTAACTTGCTGCCATAGATATAACTTACAGTTGGTTCAATAGAAGTTTCATCAATAAGATAATTCCTGTTTGCAAATTTTGGTGTGGAGAGTTGATTTTTTATAAACCGGTTTGTGATTGATGTTGTAATTGATTTATTAAAATTCCATCTGCCTTTAAAAGAAACATCTCTTAGCTTGCGGCTTTCAAAACCATACGTAAGTAAAACTTTGTTGTTGCTTATACGATGTGTAATATCCAGTCCCCATTTCACATTTGTGCGGTTAAAATAAAATGTGTTTGATAAAAATGAATTCAAAGAGATTAAAGAAGTGTCGTTATTTCTTTTACCAAAAGGGTTAAATTGAAAGGTGCCTCCTGATATATCTTTTTTACTTATCTGCAATGCCGAATTGGTATTTATTCTTCCAAGAAAATTTTTAATTCCTTTTGAGGATGCAGCATTTATTAATCTCTTTGGATTCAGATCAACACTATAATTGAACTGAACAAAATTTGCTTTTATATATTGATTGGTTGGTGTAAATACCCTGATAAATTTTCTTTGATCCGGGTAAACAGCTACCTCAAATTCATTTAATTCAGGGATGCCATTATTGTTATAATCGTTCCAGGTATAATCTCCCTGCCCTGCCGGTACCTCAATATAAGTGTATTCTCTTTTTTGTTCCTGACCTGCGCCTACTTCGTATAATAAACTCCCGGTCAAAAAACCTTTCCATTCATTTACGGCATATTCCAATCTTCCCAAAATACTTTTATCGCTTTTTAACTGTGTGATAGAATTTAAAATATTTAATTCACGATAGGTTGCATTGAGTTTAAATTGATGTCTGTCGTTTTTTAATAACTCTGTAAACACACTAACGTTATTGCTCTTGTCAGATGTGATCAATTCCTTTTTGAAAGGAAGTTTGTTTGTTCTTGTATAATAAGTAACACCCCACCTGTCAGGTTTTTTCTCATCTGATTTTATATACACCTGCCAGGTATTAAATGCAAAACTCAGCGGTGTAAGTGTATCAGAATTTTTATTGGTAAGTTTATTATTTTCAGCAGAAAAATTAAACCCGAGTTGTACGTTTTTAAGTTTACTAAGTTGTTTTGATACATCAATTGAAGGACGTATAAAATTACCTTTTTGGGTATTGCTGTTGATGTTGGTAAAATTTACCTGGTCAGAAACTTTCCATCCTTTTACCATCATGTAATGAACAAATGATTGCCTTAAACCATTGTAATTATCGCTCCGCTTATAATTTGTTATATCATATTTTACGCGGTTATTATTTTTATCTGTTAGTTGGAAAGACGCTTCCAGCAAATGTTCTGTGGCAGGTGGCGCATCAAAAGGCAGGCTCCAGTCACGGTTGAATTCTACATTTCTTAATCTTTCAAGCGGCTTAAATTTATCCTGCACAAATTCATATCCCAACCGTGTTTGTAAGTTCCATCCTGAATTTGATGATCGTAAAACTTTGCTCTCATTTAAAAATTGAAGCTTAGCGGCCACACCTTTATCATTGTTTTTATCTTTTGATGAGAAAGTATTTACATCATAATTACTTAAAGCCAGTTCTGTTTTTATTGATGACTTGGGAGAAATAAAATACTCTGCAACTGCGCTTAGCAACTGGTGTTTTTTTGGAGTGATCAAAAGTATAACAGGCTCCCATTCTCCCTGGGGTACATTATTTATATCAGGGCTAACCCATTTAAAAACTCTCCCATTTGCAGTGCCATCAACAATTGCATAATTTCCTTTTCCCTGCCCTACATTTAAAAAAGAAAGGCTGTATAAAATATCAGTTTTAAAAGTAGAATAAACATAAATTGAATCATGCCGGTTATTATAAACCGTATCAACTTTTTTATACAAAATTTTATTTACAGAGAACGTATCTCTCTGTGCATTTTGAAAACGTGCACTGTCAAGATTATCCCCCAATGTTGAAAGAAATTGCTTTTGCCTTGTATCCAGTGTTTGATTGATGGATGAATTTTTTGCATCAACATTTGAATAAGTGCCAATACTAAGCCTGAGTTTATTATTCAAATTAATTTCATCATTGGCATAGATTAAAGAGTTAAGATAATTCCTGTCGCCAAATTCAAATTCAACCTGTATCCTGCTGTCCTTGGTTATTAAGCGCTTTGAGGTAAATGTAAGTTCTGCAGTATTATAATTAATAATATAATCTTCGTCTTCTCCCCTTCTTAAAAGTTCTCCATCAAGAAAAACACGTTCTGTACTTGCAAGCACAGTAAAAAATAATTCATTGTTAGGCCCGTATAACCTGTACGGTCCTTGATTCCCTTCTAAAGGGATAATTACATTGTGTGTAAATTTACCTTTGGCAATAGCGCCACTCACTACTAAAGAATTAAGTGTTTTTTTATTTATCCTGTTATCCGCTTGAAAAGAAACTCCCTGTAATCTTTTATAAAAATTAAGGAAATAATTTTTGCTTTGCCTGATATCAATGTCTCCAAAATTAGCCTGCCATCCTTTCTTTTTTATTTGCATAAACACTTTGTCAAAATCCCGAATGTCCTGTGTATTTCCTTCGGGCTGAATAGGAATATTATTGTCGCTGATAGCAGCAGTTAATTCGAGGCTATCGCCAATATATCCATTCAGTTGCAAATTCAAGCTTGAATTAACAACAGCATCCTGGCTGTTGCCAAAAGATAATCCGCGGCCAATACTGCCGGTTAAGTTTATACTTCCGAAATCAAATAATTTTTCAGCTTTTTTATTATTAAAAACAGATGGCTCAATTAAAAAATTATAACGCACACTATCATAGTTAAACCTTTTTGTAACAGCATTTAGCTTGTAAGGAAATACCCGGTAGCTTATCAAAATTTTTTCAACTGAAGGTTTGATCTTCCAACTCAGCGTTGCATTTACATAATCTACCTCATACATATTGGAAGGAAAATCATTTAGAGTAAATGTATTAGGCACCACACTCAAACTATCAAACTGAATGACGGGTTGTAATGAAGAAATATATTTTTTGCGGAGATTAGAAAGCGATGAAGGATCCTGGGCAAGAATGCCTTGTGTAAATAATAAGAAGAGAAATATAAAATGTATCCTTAGGGGCTTCAATCTTTTTTAATACTAATGCTTAAAATTAGCATTTATTGTGTTGAGAAGCAGCTAATAAGCTATGCCGAATAAGTTACAGGCATTTTGAAATAAATAATTAATAATTCTAAGGAGAAATTATTCTTCCGCAGTTGTACCTGCACCAAAATATTCCCTGTTCATTCTGGCAATATTTGAGACAGAAATTCCTTTAGGGCAAACCGCTTCGCATTCGTAAATGTTTGTGCAATTACCAAAACCTTCTTTATCCATTTGAGAGACCATATTTAATACTCGTGTCTTTCTTTCCGGCATACCCTGGGGCAATAAGGCAAGCTGGGAAACCTTTGCACTTACAAATAACATGGCAGCTCCGTTAGGACAGGCTGCAACGCAGGCCCCGCAACCAATACAGGAGGCTGCAAAAAATGATTCATCAGCTTTTTGTTTTTCTATGGGTAGAGAATTTGCATCAACTGCATTGCCTGTATTCACTGAAACAAAACCACCGGCCTGTATAATTCTGTCGAAAGCGCCACGGTCAACAACAAGATCTTTTATCACCGGGAAGGCACCAGAGCGCCAGGGTTCAACAACAATCGTATCACCATCTTTAAATGCCCGCATGTGCAATTGGCAAACTGTATTTTTTTCCCACGGGCCATGTGCCTGACCATTTACATACATGCTGCATGATCCGCAAATCCCTTCGCGGCAATCATGATCGAATGCAACAGGATTTTTTCCTTCATTCACCAACCTTTCATTCAGCACATCAAACATTTCTAAAAAAGACATCTCAGAAGAAATATTTTGAACTTCAAATGTTTCAAATTTTCCTTTGGAAGACGCATTCTTCTGCCGCCATACTTTTAATTTGAGATTCATGCTATAATGTTCCATATCAAATATTTTCAGAATAAATTTTATTAGTACTTCTCTTTATTAAACCATTTGTCGGCCTAACAATTTTAAATAACCTAAGATAATCAGGAGTATTTATAAATCCCGGCACATCTCTGCTTCCTACTATTCTAACATCAATCTGATAATTTATAAATTCTGATTTTAAATAGCTTATTGAAGAAAAAAGTTGCTTTAATGCATGCACTAAATCTCCACCTTTTAATTCTATAAAGATTACTCTTCCGACGCTTTTTATCTCCATTAAGTAGTCGCACTTTCTATCTTCCGGTTTTTGTAGAATACAATTATCAACTTTTACTTTTCTAATTTTAAAGCCAGACACATTATTTAGTTTGTAAATCTTACCATTTTCAATAGCTATACAAATTTTTCTTTCCTCATCGAATTCTATGCACTCATTTGGTATTAAATTCATCTGGGATAAATTCAAGGTTTAGCAAAGCACTAAATTGTTCATTTAAAATATTTGAAATTCCGTCAATTTTTTCAGCTTTTATTAATCCCTCTTCCCGATCAAAAATATCTTCACACTCTCCATTTGGCAATAACATATAAGCAGAAACATCGTCAGGATTTAGCCAATATTTTTTGCCAATTATCTTTTCTGTTTCGTCGCCATGAATTTTCCCAGTTTGATATGCATACATCAGGTTGTTTAATGATGTTAAAACATAAGGGCTGTGAGTATTAATAATCAGCCGTGTTTTAAAATTTCCATCATCCAAACTATTTGAAACAATATAATCAATTACCTTTTTCTGTGTTTCTGGAAAAAGATTTAATTCTGGCTCTTCAATCACCAAAAGCCCGTTCGGGTTTTTATTTTCATCAGGAACTATTTTCTCAACTACACTATCAAATACTACGAGCATCGGCATAGTGCCTTGCATACCAGTTGACGCATCAGATAATGGAAGGATCTTACCATTAATTATTACTGTGTCTACACCATTAATATGACTAAAATCAGCACCCAGGAGTTCTTTGTAATCTCTTTTTGCTTTTTCTTTTCTTGCAGAAGAAAATTTATTGCCAAATCGGTTGAAAAGTGTTGGAAGCTTTGTCCCCAACTCATTTAAGCCAAACAGTGCATCAGCCAAAGTTGAAACAAAAGCCCTTTCGGCAGTTATGTAATTGAAACTGAAATTATCCTTCATCCTTTCTGACATTTCAGAAAGCAACATTTTGTATAGCTCAGGATGCTTTGTTTTAACAACACCGTCCGTAAACTCAAATTGAAATCTTGATGAGTCAAGTCTTATTTCAGTATCGTGATGTAAATAATTGATAACCCCAAACAATTCTAAATTCTTTAAAAACTTAAACGTGTTTGAATCATGAGAATTTTCTATATCAACATCATTAAAAACATCATAGTAAGCATAGTTATATATCAAAGTGTACAACTTAGACACAGTACTCTTCCCGGTTCCCTGATCTCCGATTAAAATATTTACCACTCTCAATTCAAGAGTTATATTATTTATTGGACCAAAATTTCGTATAGTAAGTTTTTCACTCATTTTTATTTATAACTTCTTTGGCTTGGATGCACCACATCAAAATGCAATTTCTCTTTATGTAATTCTTCTTCTCCCTTTTCATTGTATTCCCATGCAGCAACGTAACTATAATTTGAATCATCACGTTTTGCTTCACCTTCTTCTGTTTGCATCTCTTCTCTAAAGTGGCCGCCACAGCTTTCTTTACGGTTGAGTGCATCCATACACATCAATTTTCCTAATTCAATAAAGTCTGCTACACGTCCTGCCTTATCCAATTCAAAATTCATTTCATTTATTTCTCCCGGTATTCTCACGTTATTCCAAAATTCATTTTTTAATGATCTGATTTCTTCAATCGCTGTTTTTAATCCTTCTTCATTACGTGCCATTCCACATTTTTCCCACATAATTTTTCCCAAACGTTTATGAAAACTTTCTACAGATTCAGTTCCTTTAATGCTCATCAATTTTTCAATTCTTTGTCTCACTTCATTTTCAGTTTGTTCAAAAGCAGGATGTGTAAGAGGGATTGATGGAGTACGAATTTCATCAGCCAAATAATTTCCTAATGTGTATGGAATAACAAAATATCCATCAGCCAAACCCTGCATCAATGCAGAAGCTCCGAGCCTGTTAGCACCATGATCACTAAAGTTTGCTTCGCCTAAAGCGTATAAACCGGGAACGGTTGTCATCAATTCATAGTCAACCCACAAACCTCCCATTGTATAATGCACGGCGGGATAAATCCGCATAGGAAGTTCGTATGGATTTTCTCCTGTTATCTTTTCATACATCTCGAAAAGGTTACCATATTTTTCTTTTATCACTTCTTTACCAAGCTTTATAATTTCTGCTTCATCAGCATTCTGAATATTATTTTTGCCTACTTCTATTGCTCCATATCTTTTAATTGCATCAGCAAAATCAAGATAGACTGCAAGCTTTGTTGTGCCTACACCATAGCCTTCATCACATCTTTCTTTGGCCGCTCTTGAAGCAACATCTCTCGGGACAAGATTTCCAAAAGCGGGATATCTTCTTTCTAAATAATAATCTCTTTCTGCTTCAGGAATATCAATTGCTTTCCTGTTATCGCCTTTAGTTTTAGGAACCCATATTCTTCCATCATTACGTAAGCTTTCACTCATCAATGTCAGTTTGCTTTGGTATTCGCCGCTAACAGGAATGCATGTTGGATGAATTTGTGTGAAACATGGATTGCCAAAGTAAGCACCTTTTTTATGCGCTTTCCAGGCGGCAGTAACATTGCTGCCCATAGCGTTGGTGCTTAAATAAAATACATTTCCATATCCGCCGGAGCATAACAAAACAGCATGTCCAAAATGTCTTTCTAATTCTCCGGTTATTAAATCTCTTGCAATAATTCCTCTTGCTTTACCATCAATGGTTACCACATCAAGCATTTCATGACGACTGTACATTGTGACATTTCCTAATGCTATCTGTCTTTCCAAAGCACTGTATGCGCCTAACAATAATTGTTGACCGGTTTGGCCTGCGGCGTAAAACGTTCGCTGCACCTGTGTTCCACCAAATGAGCGGTTGCTTAGCAATCCTCCGTATTCTCTTGCGAACGGAACCCCCTGTGCTACGCACTGATCAATGATTGCTGCACTAACTTCTGCAAGGCGATAAACATTTCCTTCTCTTGAGCGGTAATCACCACCTTTTACTGTATCATAAAATAATCTGAAAACGGAGTCACCATCATTCTGATAATTCTTTGCTGCATTAATTCCCCCCTGTGCTGCAATGCTGTGAGCACGGCGCGGACTATCCTGGAAACAATATGCTTTTACTTTATATCCCAATTCCGCCAAAGATGCAGCAGCAGAGGCCCCGGCAAGCCCGGTTCCGATAACTATTACTTCTAATTTTCTTTTGTTAGAAGGATTAACCAGCTTTACATGGCTCTTGTACTCACTCCACTTTTTTTCAAGTTCTCCCTCAGGAATTTTTGCATCTAAAGACATACTTTAGTTGTAGTTTATAGTTTAAAGTTTGTAGTTAATTTATCCATTTTAAGTAAATAGAAATTGGCATTAGTGCAAACAACGTACAAATAACAATTGAATAAAAAACACCAACCCCTTTTATCAGAGGCGCATATTTTTTGTGTGTTATTCCAAACGTTTGGAATGCACTTTGAAAACCGTGCAGCAAATGCCAGCAAAGAGATATCATTCCTAAAACATAAATAATAACTATCCAGGGATTTTGAAAAACAATCACCATTTCTGAATAAAGGTTATGTACTTTCTGGCCATTATATATACCCAGGCTTGTTTCCTCAAGTGTACGAATGCCCAACAATCCTCCCAACCGGGATGGCGTCCAAAAATGATATAAATGTACAATCAGGAACATAAGAATTAATGTGCCAAGCAATCCCATACTTCTGCTGTACCATTTACCTTCTCTGTATTTGCTGATTGCATATTTTATTGGTCTTGCTTTTTTGTTTTGGCCCCACAATATTAATCCCTGAACTATGTGCAATATTAATCCTGCAAACAATCCTATTTCCATTACCCTTACTATCCAGTTGGTGCCCATAAAAGAAGCCCAGTGATTAAATGTTTCACCATTATCGCCAAAAACAATCATGCCATTAATAAAGCAGTGAACAATTAAAAAGGTAATAAGAAAAAAACCAGTAAAACCCATTATGTATTTTTTCCCGGGAGAAGAAGTGAAAAACTGTTTCCATGTCATAAAAGAAGCGTTGGATAAATTTCAGATATACAAAAATACTACAGGAAGTTGAAACAGTAATCAGTAATCAGTAATCAGTAATTATTTTTAAATATCTAATCTCTTCATTAAAATATTATCAAGTTGTGCAAACAACAGGTCAGGCTTTATTGTTCTCCATTGTGCGATGTTCATTAATTCGATGTAACGGTTTAGCGTTGCTCTTTTAAAATCATATTGAGTTTGTTCCGGCATGTTAAGACAAATGACCCAACCTCCTTCATCTGTTACTTCTTCAAACCATTCTTCATAATAACTGTCATCGCTGCTGTGAAAATTTAAAACGTTCTCTGCTATCAAAATAAATTTTGTTATGCCTTCTCTTATCATCAGGTCAATCACATCTCTTTTAAAAGTCATGATATCATTGTTGATTGCATCATTCCATTCTCCCAACATTTCTATTATTACATAACCTTCTGCATAATCGGCCATTAAAATTTTTACGTATAAAGTAGCACTTCCAAACTCATCCCATTGCGGGTGAATGTAATAGTTGTAAACTGTTTGTGTAAATTCAAATTCGCTGTATTCTCTGCCATAAAAAGGAGATCGCTCATCTTCTTCTGAAGTGTAGAGATAGCGCCAGTTATCGTATGGTTCAATATTTTGCAACAGGATATTTTAAAAATTAAATATCAATTATTATTCCAATACAAACTTATTATTTTTGAATATTTATCTGATCTATTTTATTGCAAAAATTATAAACAAATAATTGCTGAAAATACAAAAGCCGCTCTTTTCAGAAACGGCTTATGTCCCGATAACTATCGGGATTAATCAAAAAGTTTATTCAATAACTATCTTATCTGAAAAAACAGATCTTTTATTTGCATTGGTAACTTTTATCATGTACATACCATTTGCAGGCTTACCTTTCAATTGGATAGTTTCTGCCTGGCCTGCAGATTTTACAAACACCTGCCTTGTCATGATAACCTTACCCTGTACATCAGTTAATGTAATAGTATAATTTCCTGTTGCTTTATTCTCAAACGTAATTTTAAACTGTGAGCCAAAAACAGGATTAGGATAAATAGATATAAATTGATTGCCTATTACTTCCCGCTGCACTAATGGAGCAGATCCTATATTATTTCTTGCCTGACTTTCGAACAATAAATTTCCATTGGCAAGATCTGATGCGTTAAATATTTGGCCGGATGTATTAAGTTTCGTTGCAGAAAGATCTTTCATATTCACTTTATAAAAACCTTCAAAAGTATTAGCACTGCTTACTATAACATTATCTGCATTATCAACTGCTGCTCCATTTACAGTGTATAGGCCGCTTAACCCTGTTATGCCGCCAAGATAAGTTGCTATACGGCTATCAATATTAATTTTGTAAATAGATTTCGTAGCAGTAAATAAATATAAATTTCCGAAAGCATCAGCCACAATATCTCCGCCCCAGCTGCTGCATTTATTATGTATAGAAATATTGTTATTTGATCCAGCATCTACCAGGCTCCCCAAATCAGTTATCACAACTTTTTTACCTGTTGTAAATTTGATAAGATGGTTAGCATCATTGGTTAAGGCATACCCATTTCCGTCAGCCCCAATCGTCATCCTTGTAATAGTATTGGCTTCATCAATTGATTTGCCAAAACTTAAAAGCGGACTTTGAAGTGTATAAAATTTAGGATTTTCAGTACCTGAAGAAAGATCGAGCCATCTCAACTCACCTAATGTCATTGGAGTAAAAAACAATTTATCATGTTTCTTATCATAAGCCGCAGCCGCAACCATTGTTTCTGTTGGATATTGTGGAGAACTAACCTGTTTGCCGTCCTGCTGACTTCCCAACATCACCGGCATATTGGTAGAAACATCCCGCATTTGATAATTGGTAACCCCTTTTTCATAAATATTTTTTGTAACCAATCCTGTAGAAAGATCAATCTGCCGGATGTTCATCCATTGAAAGTCTCCTTTGCCATTACCCGTAATAGCAAACGCTTTATTACCATCCTGCGCAAAAACAGATACCGAAAACAATAAAATGAAAAAGAGTAAAAGTGTAAGTTTCATAAAAACATTTTAGGGTTGGTTAGGAATAAGTTTTGATATACTAAATTTAATAAATAATGACTGAATAAAAAATTTATTTATAACTGTCCACTGCTTTTTTTACACTACGATAAGTAAATAACAATTTTTTTGCTTCGGAATAATTAGTGATACCGGTTTTTTCCATCAGCATTTTCACTCCACGATCTACAATTTTTTCATTGGTAAGCTGCATGTTCACCATCTTATTATCTTCCACTCTGCCTAACTGTATCATCACAGTTGTAGAGATCATATTCAAAACTAATTTTTGTGCTGTGCCGCTTTTCATCCGGGTACTGCCGGTTACAAACTCAGGGCCTACAACAACTTCAACAGGAAACTCTGCGGCTGTACTTAATGGTGAATTTTGATTACAGGAAATGCTGCCGGTTATTATGCCATTCTGTTTACATTTTTGCAACGCTGCAATAACATAAGGTGTAGTTCCGCTGGCAGCAATGCCAACCACTACATCTTTATCTGTCACTTCATGTTCCTGAAGATCTTTCCATCCCTGCTCTTCATTATCTTCGGCATACTCCACTGCTTCCGTCATTGCTTTAAGTCCGCCGGCAATAATTCCAATTACCAAACCGGGTGGCACCCCAAATGTAGGCGGGCATTCACTTGCATCAACAATTCCTAATCTCCCACTGGTACCGGCGCCAATATAAAACAACCGGCCACCCATCAGCATTTTATCTGTTACAGCATGTATCAATGCTTCAATTTGAGGAATTACTTTTTCAATTGCAGCAGGAACTTTTTTATCTTCTTTGTTGATGTTAGTAAGAATTTCTTTCACCGGCATATTTTCCAAATGCCTGTACTCTGATGCTTCTTCTGTTATTCTTTTAAACATTGTAATTGGCCTCACCCTCGTTCCCTCTCCATTTGGAGAGGGAGGCCGGGCATTTTTTATAAATTATACTTTTTGTTTTTACATTTCATCTTCAAATATTCCGCAGCATATTTGCCAGGATTTTTATTTCCACTTTTGGAAGTTAGTGCTATGATAATCTATTAACCCCTGCATTGGATTTTTCATAACTCTTCCTAATTCCAATTGATAAGATTTGCACATATCAACAAGAACATCTTTAAAACCGTGTGCTATGCTTCCTGCAAAATGCACAGGCAATGTCCAGCTTTCTTTGTATTTATAAACATGATTGAAAAAAAAATCATTCAGCCCGTCTTCAATTATATTTTCAATCATGTAATGCCCGCGGTTCTCTGCTAAAAAAATGGCAAAGGATGCCATGTAACGGTTGGGCAATGGTTGTTTGTACACGGCGTTTAATATTTCGGTATTGGTTGTAACAAACTTTGCATCAAACCTTGATCGCAAATCTTCATCAAAAGTATTATAGAGATAATATTGAATTACTTTTTTGCCAAGATAAGCCCCACTCCCTTCATCCCCTAAAATATAACCAAGGCCCGGGCTGTTCTTTACAATTTTTTTTCCATTGTAATAACACGAGTTTGAACCGGAACCCAGTATACAGGCTATTCCCTTTTTGTTACCGCACAAAGCTCTGGCCGCAGCCATAAGATCATGGTCAACTGAAACCTGTGCTTCGGGAAAAATATTTTTAAAAACTTTCTTCACTAATTTTACATTATCAGGATTGCTGCACCCGGTTCCGTAATAATGTATCTCATCAACTTCAATTTTTTTTAACTCTGGTTTTAATTCATTAATTAATATCGTGTGCATTTGTTCAGGCGAAATAAAATAAGGGCTCATCCCCTGGGTAATAAAAATTTTCTTTTTATTGCCATTTATCAGGCACCATTCTGTTTTAGTAGCGCCGCTGTCAGCAATCAATTTTACAAGTGGCATATTTATCTCAGCTTATTTAGTGAAATTCGCAAAATAAAAATAGTTTAATTACAGATAGTATGCAGAATAAAAAACTACAGGTTTGGTTGCCATTGCTTTTTAGTTTGGTTATGATAGCAGGAATGATAATAGGGTATAAAATAAAAACCAATATGCCTGATACCGGAATATTTTTTACAGAAAAACGAAGGCCGGTACAGGAAGTGTTTGATCTTATTGAAAATAAATATGTGGATAAAGAGAATCAGGATTCACTTGCCGATGAAGCTATTGAAGCCATCTTAAGTAAGCTTGATCCCCATTCAGTTTTTCTTCCGGCAACTCAGCTTCAAAGTGCAAAGGAAGATCTGCAGGGAGGGTTTTCAGGCATCGGAGTTGAGTTTAATATTTTTAGTGATACCATAAATGTGGTTAATGTTATTAAAGACGGACCATCAGATAAAGCAGGAGTTCAAATTGGTGATAGGTTTTTAAAGGTTGACGATTCAATTGTAGCCGGTGTAAAAATTACAAGTGATAAAATAAAAAGCCTTTTGCGGGGAGATGGCGGCTCCAGGGTAAACATTACCATCCTGAGGGGGAAAGAGCAAAAATTTTTTACAATTATCCGGGGCATGATACCGCTATACAGCCTTGATGCGGCTTATATGATAAGAGATAGTGTTGGTTATATCCGGCTAAATAAATTTGCTGAAACTACTTACAAAGAATTTATGGATGCAACTTTAAAGTTGCAAAAGCAGGGAATGAAAAGTATGATACTTGACCTAAGAGATAATGGTGGCGGCATCTTAACACAGGCAACCAATATTGCTGATGAATTTTTAGACCAGGATAAACTTATTACATACACTGAAGGTGTGCATTCACCTAAAAAAGAATACCGTTGTGAGAAAGAAGGCATTTTTGAAAAAGGTAAATTGGTTGTGCTTGCTAATGAAGGCTCTGCTTCGGCAAGCGAAATTTTAATTGGTGCATTACAGGATTGGGACCGGGCAACAATAATTGGAAGAAGAACTTTTGGTAAAGGATTGGTGCAGGAACAGTATGAGCTAAGCGATGGTTCCGGTTTGCGGTTAACAGTTGCAAGATATTATACTCCCCTGGGGCGCAGTATACAAAAATCTTACAGTGCAGGAATTAAAGTTTATCAGCAGGATATAACGAATCGTGTACATGATGGAGAACTGTTGTATTTCGATTCTATAAAACATACAAACGGTAAAGCATACAAAACAAAGTCAGGAAAAATTGTATATAGCGGGGGCGGTATTACACCAGACATTTTTGTGGCAGTTGATACCTCCGGAATAAATAAAAAATTCGTAGATATATACATAAAGGGAACCATCAATAAGTTTGTTTATGGAAATTATCTTGCTAATAAAAATAAATTTACAGCATACACATCTCCTGTTCAGTTTAGTAAAAATTATTTAATTGATGATGCTACATGGAACAGCTTTAAAGCCTTTGCAGTTACAGATTCCATCAATATAAATAGGGTTAGCACTATGGAAAGAACAGAGCTCTCAAAGCAAATAAAAATATTAACTGCCCGCCAGATATGGCGTAATGAGGGTTTGTATGAAGTAAGTAATGCCGAAGATATTATGGTTAAAAAAGCGTTGGAAGTTTTAAATAAATAATTATTTATTTAGCCAGTATATAATTAAAATCTATACTTTTAAGTTCTAAACTTAACTATTATGGATTACTGTTCAAAGTGTGGTAAGGAATTACCGGTTGATAGTAAATTTTGTCCGTCCTGCGGGGCTACAATACCTGCAATTAATAAAACCAATGAAGCTGTTACTACAGAATCTGTAATAACTGATCCTGTGAGAACTGAACCTATAGTAACTGAACCTGTGAAAACAGAAAGGGTTGTAACACAGCCCGTAAATGTAAACAGGGATTACACAACAACAAGAACAATTAATGAATTTTATAAAGATGCCGGATTTTGGGGCGGAATAATTCTTATAACAGGATTTTTTTTACCTTTTTTTTCGATGAATACAGGTTCTCTTTTTGATGCAGTAAGAGCTGAAGCATCATCTGACCGAATAGTTTTACTATGGCTTATTTTTCCGGTATCAGGATTATTTATGCTGCTCCACAGTTTGAACGCATTACCTGGATTTCTTGCTATTTTTTTTACATTTTTTGCCTTGATTGCTCTCATTTACTGGGGGTATATTATGCTAAATGAACGGACTAAATATTTTGGCACTGAGGATGCTGTAATAATTATAAAAACCGTTGGAATTGGAATATGGGCAACATTGTTAGGTACTATACTTTTGCTTTTTCACAGACGCCACACAAAAGTTGAAGTACAAAGAACAAAGTATATTGATAAAACTTTATAAGCATTTACTAACATAATTTCACTAACAAAATTAACTTTTATGATATACTGTTTAAACTGCGGAAAGGGTATCCCCGATCAAAGTAAGTTCTGTACATTTTGTGGTACAACGGTGGCCCTGGCAAACATGGACACACCCAATGTAATTGTGCCTTCTTCATTGGAACAGGCAACTACTTCCCCTGTTGTGGAGTCAACAACTCCACCTGTTACACAACAAACAGCGCAGCCTTTTGTACAACAAACTCAGCCGCCGGTTACCCCGCAATATATGGATATGAATGTAACAAGAACAGCATCTGTAGTTCCCCAAAATCAGTTCTATAAAAACGCAGGCTTTTGGGGAGCGGTACTTACATTAGCTGGATTTTTTCTTCCTTTTCTAAATGGTAATGATGCAAGTTTTTATTACTTGGTAAGCGATTTAGCCCCGGCTAAGCCTGAACTGTATATGTACCTGGTATTTCCTGTATCAGCAGCCATCCTTATTATCCAGGGCTTAACAGGAGTTCTCCCTAAATTTTTGATTGTTATTTTTAAAATACTGCCATTGTTGATGCTTATCTTACTGGTAATTGGAGCATCAGAATCCGGCTCTAACCTCGGTTTTATGGGGGATGATGTTGGAACCATATTAAAAAATATTGGTATAGGTTTATATATGACTGTTATTGGTACAATCTTTATGTTATTTTTCAGAACAACAAAAGTTAAAGCCTGATCTATTTAAAAATTCTTTTATATTGGAAATGGTAAATCATTTCCATTTTTTTTATCCCTGTTATCTCAATTTGTAACTTGCACTCTGAAATTTAAAATTCTTATGTGGCTTAATAATATTCTTGAAACCATTGGCAACACTCCTCTTATAAAATTAAATAAGATAACTAAAGATTTACCCTGCACTATATTGGCAAAGGTTGAATATTTTAATCCCGGCAATTCCATAAAAGACCGCATGGCATTAAAGATGGTAGAAGTTGCAGAGAAGGAAGGAAAATTAAAGCCGGGAGGAATTATCATTGAAGGCACATCAGGTAATACAGGCATGGGTTTGGCGCTGGCAGCATGTGTAAAAGGATACAAATGCATTTTTGTTACTACTGATAAGCAGTCAAAAGAAAAGGCAGATATTTTAAAAGCAGTAGGCGCTGAAGTAATTGTTTGTCCAACCAATGTTGAGCCTTCTGACCCTCGAAGTTATTATTCAGTTGCTGCAAGACTGGCAAAGGAAACTCCTAATTCATTTCACATGAATCAGTATGATAATCTCGCAAATCGTGAAGCTCATTATGAAACTACAGGACCTGAAATTTGGGAACAAACAGAGGAGAAAATTACGCATCTTGTTATTGCCACAGGCACCGGCGGAACAATAACAGGCACAGCAAAATATCTTAAAGAAAAAAATCCTGCAATAAAAATATGGGCTGTTGATGTGTATGGATCATTATTAAAAAAATATCATGAGACAGGTGAGATTGATATGAGCGAAGTGCATCCGTACATCACAGAAGGCATCGGTGAAGATTTTGTACCTGCCAATTATGATATGAGCCTGATAGATAAATTTGAACTGGTGAATGATAAAGACGGTGCAGTAATGGCAAGAAGAATTTCTAAAGAAGAAGGAATATTTGTAGGCTACAGCAGTGGCAGTGCTTTGCAGGGCATTATGCAATTAAAAAATGAATTTAAAAAAGATGATGTAGTGGTAGTGGTTTTTTGCGACCATGGAAGCCGGTATGTTGGCAAAGTTTATAACGACCAATGGATGATGGAAAGAGGATTTTTGGATGTGAAGACATTTAAAGATCTGGTTAGCGGACGTGGCACAAAACGTTTGGTTACTATTGATCCCAAACAAACAGTTGCCGAAGTTATTGAGCTGATGAAAAAATATGATATTGAAAATGTTCCCGTGATGAATAGCGATGGTATCATCGGTTCACTTAGCGAAAGCGGCCTGTTTAAAAAAATATTATCCAACCCAGAAATAAAAAATGAGCTGGTGCAAAGTGTAATGGAAAAAGCATATCCTGTTGTGCCTTTCGATACGCCTGTTGAACGCCTTAGCAATTTAATTTCAAAAGAGACTGGTGCTGTATTAAGCAAAGATGACAGTGGTAATTATCACATCGTTACCAAGTACGATATTATACAAAGTCTTGCCAAGTAAAAGCTCCCTGTCCCCGAAGGGGGAACTTAGATTGTTAGATTATTTGTTATGGTTTTTTATTTTAGTGTAAAAAATATTTCTCAATTTATTTTAAAATAAAATTTTCTCCCCTTCCTTTCAGGAAGGGGCTTTAGTGGAGTCTTCATTTTAAATAATGGTTTGTGGGGATGGGCTACTTCTCTCTCAACACAAATTGCAGCGAAACTAAAGTTCTAACAATTTCTACCTTGGTGCACACTCCGTTTTTATAAGTATAATAATTATATTTTCCATCAGGAAGTGTTAGCCGGTATTTATTTTCTTCAATTTTATTAATGTCCAATAGTTTTTGAAAACTGGCAGAATAGACCTTAGTGATAGCCTCAGGAACAGTGGTATATAACAAAAGCATATTGTAGCGTATAGGGCTCAGGTTTATTAATTTTGATTCACCATCATCTGTTACCTTATAAAATTTTCCTGAAGCAATTGTAGTTTTATTAGATACGCCGGAGCCCGTTTGTTTTTGATAAAAAGATGAATATATCATTATTCCGTTATCATATCCTGCGGTTTCTGAAGTATTATCAGAGAAGGAAAAAATGTATCGTGTTTTCACGTTAGAGGTCATGCTAATAAATTTCTTTTCATCTTTAACTAATTCAACAAAATTAATGTTACCTATAATTTTTCCATTTCTCATTACATCGTAAATTAATTTTCTTTCCTGTGCGTTGGCAGAATTATAAAAAATACAGGAAGAAAATAGAAAGAGTAATATATATTTTATCAAAGTATTATTTTACCGGGCTTTACAGATGTCCTGCTTTTCCAAATCTAAAACATTTCTATACATGTTCTCATCTGTAATCAATACTTAAACATATCTTTCACACGTAGTTTTACTATTATCATTTGGAAGTTATACGAGCAGCTTTTTGTTTATTTACCATAGCATACGGTAATTATATCACAGGTAAAATAGAGCGATAACGCTCTTGTGCAGGTATTCACCCCAGGGTATCTTTGTTGCAGAAGTTGATTGATGTTGATTAACATTGATCTAAAAATATCCAATATCCAAATTAGAAAGACCGATTTAAAAATGTCCAAATCCTTTAAAAAACTAAACCAGAATCCAGTATCAGTCAACTTCTTTTTTTTTAATCCAATAAAATCCAAATAGAACACAAAAGGGTAACAGTATTTTAGAAAAAATTTAATCCAATATCCACCGCTAAAAACTGAAAATATCCGAATGAATGACCGTCCAATTATCCAGTGAAAGAAACCAAAACCCGAAGGTTAAACACAAAAGTTCAATCCTTCCAAAGACTAAGCTGAAACCGGAAAATTACCGGGCGAGAGAATCTAAAAAATACTCTTGACGCAAGTCCCCAGGAAACCAGCTCACGAAAGTGTTTGTTGGTTTAAAAAAGTAAGCTTCCGCAGAAATGCGGAAGTTTTTTATTTTTAGGCAAATGATAATTACTTCATCTGAATATTTTAAAGAGCGTCCTCAAAAAATAATTTCCTTAGTTCCTTCACAAACAGAACTGCTTTCCTGCTTTGGTTTGGATAAAGAAGTGATTGGTATTACTAAATTTTGTGTACATCCGCATAAATGGTTTACTGCTAAAACAAAAGTTGGCGGAACAAAAAATGTAAATATTGATCTTATAAAAAAACTAAAGCCCAACTTAGTAATTGCCAACAAAGAAGAAAATGTAAAAGCACAAATAGAAGAACTGGCAAATGATTTAAATGTTTGGGTAACCGATGTAAATACTTTGGAAGATGCACTGTTGATGATAAATGATATCGGGGAATTAACTTATAAGCACCAGGAAGCATCAATATTGATTACACGAATTAAAACGAATTTCTCACAACTGCAAACTAAAAACTACAAACCAAAAACTTGCTATCTCATTTGGCAAAAACCATACATGACTATTGGT
Source organism: Chitinophagales bacterium (assembly GCA_025353485.1). Classification (GTDB taxonomy): domain Bacteria; phylum Bacteroidota; class Bacteroidia; order Chitinophagales; family Chitinophagaceae; genus Ginsengibacter. The sequence continues at coordinate 3,456 of JANXQO010000008.1, read as the reverse complement.
GGTGATACTTTTATAAATGATATGATGAAGCATTGTGGCTTGCAAAATATTTTTGAAAACAAAAACCGCTATCCTCAAATCTCATTAAATGAATTGAACATTGCCAATTGCCAATTGGTTTTATTGTCGTCCGAGCCCTACCCTTTCCAACAAAAACATCTGTATGAATTGCAGAAAATGCTGCCGGGAAAAAAAATAATTTTAGCAGACGGTGAAATGTTCAGTTGGTATGGAAGCAGGTTATTGAAATCACCTGAATATTTTAAAAATTTATTGAAGTCATTTGGTCATTAGTCAATAGGAATACTTCATAATTCTATTTACCTTATTTACTTTATTTACATTATTTACCCTTTTTTTATAAAATTCAGTACGTTTGCAAACATCTTAAAACTATACAGAATGGCTTCTAAAAAAATAATAGAACTCCTGGGCGATAAAGCTGATGATTTATTAAATCATAAGTGTACCACTATTGACAAATCAACCATCACTCTGCCCTCTCCTAATCATGTAGATGAAATATGGGCGATGAGTAACCGCAACAACAGGGTAATGCAAAGTATGCAAATGTTGTTGGATCATGGAAGGCTTGGAGGAACGGGGCATTGCTCTGTCTTCCCGGTAGACCAGGGTATAGAACATAGTGCAGGCTCATCTTTTGCCCCCAATCCCATTTATTTTGATCCTGAAAATATTATCAAATTAGCTATAGAAGGAGGATGTAATGGGGTAGCATCTACATTTGGTGTGCTTGGTATTATGAGCCGTAAATATGCTCATAAAATCCCTTTTATTGTTAAGATAAATCACAACGAATTTTTAAGCTATCCTAATAAATTTGATCAAACAATGTTTGGCACTGTAAAAAGTGCATATAACATGGGAGCCGTTGGTATTGGAGCAACCATTTATTGGGGAAGTGCTGAGAGTACAAGGCAGTTAAAAGAAGTTGCTGAAGCTTTTGAACTGGCCCATGAATTAGGTATGTGTACAATCCTCTGGTGTTACACACGCAATAATGCATTTAAAGTTGACGGGGTAGATTATCATACAAGCGCTGATTTTACAGGACAGGCAAACCATTTAGGTGTTACAATACAGGCAGATATTATAAAGCAAAAAATGCCTACCAATAACGGTGGATATCTTGCCACAAAACACGGCAAAACTTCTCCACTTGTGTATGAAAAATTAATCACTGATCATCCCATAGATCTTTGCCGGTACCAGGTTTTAAATTGTTATTCAGGAAGGGTAGGATTGATTAACAGCGGTGGTGAAAGCAAAGGCGCTTCTGATCTTCAGGAAGCTGTAATAACTGCCGTAATAAACAAACGTGCCGGGGGAATGGGGCTTATAATGGGTAGAAAAGCATTTCAAAAACCACTGAAAGATGGCATTGAATTACTAAATGCAACACAAGATGTATATTTAGATAAAGATATTACAGTAGCATAAATACAATTGGTTATTGAGTCATTAGTCATTAGTGATAGCACAATGACGATTGACTGAATCATAAATGACTTAATGACTTTATATGAGTACACGACACGAAGAAGATTTTGATGCGAACCTTGCCGGTGAAGAAGGTGATACCGAAGAAACCAGGCGCAGATGGTTTAGAAGGATAAAGAAAAATATTACTACTTCAACAAAAGATAAAAAAGAAGCGCCTGATGGTTTATGGACTAAGTGCCCCTCCTGCAAAGTAACCCTTACAATTTCTGACTTGCGGGAGAATTTATTTGTATGTCCCAAATGCGAACATCATCATCGAATTGGCAGCGAAGAATATTTTGATATTTTATTTGATAATGATGAATACACAGAACTGTTTGCCAATATAAAATCGAAGGATTTTCTAGGCTTTGTAGATCTAAAACCGTATCAGCAGCGGCTTGATGAAACATATGCCAAATCGAACATTCATGATTCAATTACAGTTGCTCATGGTAAAGTAAATCAACATGATCTTGTTGTTGCCTGTATGGATTTTGAATTTATCGGCGGAAGTCTTGGAAGTGTAATGGGAGAAAAAATTTCCAGAGCATGTGATTACTGCATTGAGCATAGAGTTCCTTTTATGATCATCAATAAAAGTGGCGGAGCAAGAATGATGGAAAGCGCTTTTTCATTAATGCAGCTTGCAAAAACTTCCGGAAAATTATCACGGCTTTCTGACGCAAAAATTCCTTACTTCTCACTTTGCACTGACCCTACTTTTGGAGGCATTACGGCTTCATTTGGTATGTTGGGTGATATAATAATGGGTGAGCCCGGCGCTCTCATAGGTTTTGCGGGCCCCCGTGTTATAAAAGAATCAACAAAAAAAGATTTGCCTCCCGGTTTTCAGCGCAGCGAATTTTTACTGGAGCATGGCTTTTTAGATTTTATTATTAATAGAAAAGAACTGAAAGAAAAGATAACACAACTGTTAGTATTGTTTACTAATTAATTTGTGAGTGGTGAGCAAATAGTGATGAGTACTTAATTTATAACAGTTAATCTTTATTTCAAATTTTATTTTCTACTTATTGCTCACTGCTCACCATTCACAACTTACAATGGAACTTAGTAACCGCAAAGCATATTACGAATATCATTTTGAAGCAAAATACATTGCCGGTATGGTTTTGAACGGTACAGAGATTAAATCTATACGTTCCGGTAAAGTAAGTTTCAATGATAGCTATTGCATTTTTGATAAAGGAGAATTGTATGTAAAAAGCCTGAACATTGCTGAATATAATTTTGGCAATATTAATAATCATATACCTATGCAGGAAAGAAAATTATTGCTGCAAAAAAAAGAATTAAGAAAACTGGAGAATAAAATAAAAGAGAAAGGCTACACAATTATACCTTTAAAAATATTTATCAGCGAAAAAGGATTTGCAAAAATAGAAATTGGCTTGGGCAAAGGAAAAAAGATTTTTGATAAAAGAGAAACCATTAAAGCAAGAGAAACAGACAGGGATGTAAAAAGAAAGTATGGTGTGTAGTTTCTGATAGAAAAAACTATCACTGAATTGGCAGGTGGCTTTGTAATTCATTATAGGCATTAAAAACCTCTTTGCATTTTTTAGTGTATTTATATTTAATATTTTTTGATGCATCCTGCCAATGATAAAACCCAAGAATATCTTCCTTTTCCACGGAGGTTATATTTTTAAACTTATCATTCTTTAGGTGTATTAACCACGCATCATAAGTGTTATCAGCAAGACTGTATTCGCATAAAGCAGTTGGCTTGCCGGTATCAAAATCAAAATCTTTTAATGCAAGATTCACCTGTTTAAGTTTGTTTAAGCCTGCATTATAATGCAGTGTGATTGAATCAAAACTTTGAACGAAATATTTTTCGGAAAGAGCTGTGGGAGTTTTAAATTTAAGCGATCGCAAAGGGCCAACTTTTGGAAGCACCCGGATAAAAAAAGATACAATCGTTGG
>JANXQO010000154.1 GCA_025353485.1 Chitinophagales bacterium | reverse complement strand
TTCAGTAATTAGAGATGCCCTTATTTTATATACGTGAACACTTTTTTTATATTCTTACAAACCACTCCACCGGCCACCTGAGCGAAACAAATTTGCATAGCCGATGCGTAAAATAAATTGAATTAAATGTTGTCGGTTATGCCATGGATTGGTTGATCATTTTATTAGTTGCAGGCTCTTCAAGTATGTGTGAGGTTAATTTTGTTATTGAGAAATTTTAGTAAGGATTATATTTCTGTTCCTAATTAATATGCGGTACTGTTTTCAGAGCTCACAAGGGTTTCTGAACCGCTTCTTTCTTTAAGCTGACCTTCCGGTAAAACCAATAATGGTATTTGAGAATGAAAGATCATATCTTTTGTTTCACTCTTTATAAAAAGGTGTTCAAGCCAATCATGCTTATGCGGCATCATAACCAATATATCCGCATCATGTTTTTTGATAAACTTATTTAATGCATGTGTTACATCAGTATCTACCGGGTATTCAATTGAGCTGTCTACTATTTCAAAAACCTTCCTCAACTCCTGCGGGGTATCAGATACTTCAAACCATTCTTCATTTTTGTTTTTAATCACTTTAACTACATATAATTTTGATTTAAAAAGTTTGGTGATTGTTATGAGTTGTTCCAGTGCGTTTTTATCTGCATCAATTATATTATCACTTGCAAATATTAAAGTATCGGGGTTTTTAAATTTTGCATCTTCAGGAATTATTATTACAGGGATTTTACTATTTTTTGCTAATGAAGTGGCTGTACTGCCAAATATTTTTTTGAAACTCTTGCCGCTTCCTTTCATGCCCGTAATTATGAAGTCTGCTTTCTTTTCATTTGCCATATTAATAATAGCATCTCCGGCTACACCTTCATCACATATTGTTTTTATTTCAGGCATATTTATATAAGTAATTTTCTCTACTTCATCCATCAACTCCTGCCTGGTTTGCTCCATTACATCGTAACGTGATATACTCATACCCAACCCTGTGGCCGGGGAGGGAATTTGATAGGCACTAAACAAAATAACCTTTGCATTAATTGCCTTGGCAAGATGTAGTCCATATATAGATGCATTCCTGGATGCTTTGGAAAAATCAGTTGCAATCAGTATTGTTTTCATGTCTTTTGATTTTAGTAAAAATATACCCATCCTCTTTTTGTTATAGTGATATGCATTATAAAACTACCTGACTTATATCATGTTTGCTAATGTTGAATATCATAATGAAACCGCTCTGGCAATGATATTTTTGTCCTGAGAATTTTTATTAGAAAATATTCATTAAATAATAACACTATGCTTGGCGAATTAAATGAATACGAAATTGATAATCTTCTGCTTAGTCAGTCAGTTGGAAGAATAGGGTATGCTGATGGTAAAAAACCTTACATAACCCCCGTAACCTATATATACGATGGAAATAATATCATAGGACAAACAAGGCAGGGAATGAAACTTGATTTGATAAGAAAAAATCCAACGGTATGTTTTGAAGTTGATGTAATTACCAGCATGAATAACTGGAAAAGTGTACTTGTATCCGGAAAATTTTTTGAGCTTGAAGGAAAAGAAGGTGATAAAGCAAGAGAATATTTATTTAAGCATGTATTAACCTTAATGACGGGTAGTGCAGTACATCAGCATGAACATGAGGTAAGCACGGAAGTAGATGACGATAACCGTATAAAGCCCGTTATGTATAAAATTAAAATAAAAGAAAAGAACGGCAGGTTTGAGAAGCAATAAATGTTTAATTACTGCTATTCAATTAATAAAAAAATAGTTTTATGAAAACAATAATAGTCCCCACTGATTTTTCAGCAGTATCGCTTAATTCAGTTTACTATGCAGCAGACATGGCTTGTGTTATTAATACAGATCTATCGCTGATCCATGTTTGTCCCATACCTCTAGTTCTAACTGAAGTTCCTGTACCGCCATATACCCTGGCGGAATTAATGGCTGATGCTGAAGAAAAAATGATGCTGTTAAAAGAAGAGATCATAAACAGAACGGGCGGTAAAATAAAAACTAATACAGCAGTAAAGTCAGGTGAACTGTTATCAGGAATAATTGAATATTGCGATACACTGGAAACTTATGCAGTGATAATGGGGGTAGAGGATTCCGGTGCCTTTGACAGATTTTTATTCGGAAGCAAAACTATTTCTGCCATTAAACAACTTGCATGGCCGGTGATTGCAGTACCACAGGATGCAAAATTTAAAAGCCTTCACAAAATTGGTCTTGCATGCGATTTCAGGAGAGTTGTTGAAACCATTCCCGTAAAAGAAATAAAAAGCCTGGTAAATAACTTTAATGCAGAACTCCATGTATTGCATGTAAGCCCGCAAAGCGTAGATTCATTTAGTAAAGTAACTAATGAAGAATCAATATGGCTGCACGACATCCTGGGAGAATTACATCCCAAATATCATTTAATAAACGATACTGATATAGAAAAAAGCATTGCTGAATTTGCAGAAAAGATCAATCTTGATCTGCTGATTACCATCCCTAAAAAACACAACCTGATCAGCAAAATTTTTCAGCATAGTCATTCCAAACAGTTGGTGTTGCATAGTCATGTGCCTGTAATGGCAATTCATGAATAACACATAAATATTTTATTGGATGAATTCTTGCTAAATAGAATTGCTTTATACACTTTTAGTTTCGCTAAAAAAAAAATTATAAAAATGAAAGCATTAGTTTATCATGGCCCCGGAAAAAAATCATGGGACGAAAAGCCAAAGCCAACCATCACAGAAGCCACAGATGCTATTGTGAAAATTTACAAAACAACTATTTGCGGAACTGATCTTCATATCCTTAAAGGTGATGTACCCGAGGTAACAGACGGTCGCATTTTAGGCCATGAAGGTGTTGGCATTATTGAAGAAGTTGGTACTGCAGTAACTAATTTTAAAAAGGGTGATCGTGTTTTAATTTCCTGTATTTCTTCCTGCGGCAAATGTGACTATTGTAAAAAAGGAATGTACTCTCATTGCGAAAAAGGCGGATGGATATTAGGCCACCTTATTGATGGCACACAGGCAGAATATGTAAGAACTCCATTTGCTGATACCAGCCTTTATCATATTCCTGAAAATACGGATGAAGAAGCAATGGTAATGCTAAGTGATATTTTACCTACAGGTTTTGAATGCGGTGTATTAAACGGCCACGTTAAACCCGGAGATACTGTGGCAATAGTTGGCGCCGGGCCAATTGGCCTTGCAGCATTGCTTACCGCACAATTTTATACGCCTGCTGCAATCATTATGATTGATGTGGATGATTATCGTTTGGAGCAAACTAAAACTTTTGGCGCAACACATACTATCAATAGTGAGAAGGAAGACGCTGCTGCAAAAGTATTAAGTATAACAGAAAATAAAGGAGTGGATGTAGCTATCGAAGCTGTTGGTGTACCTGCTACATTTGAATTGTGCCAATCCATCATTACAGCAGGCGGACATATTGCCAACATTGGGGTTCATGGAAAAAGCGCCGTCCTTCACCTGGAAACTTTATGGAGTAAAAATATAACAATTACTACACGTCTTGTAGATACAGTAACTACGCCAATGTTATTAAAAACAGTTTCCTCAAAAAAAATTGATCCCACAAAATTGATAACACATCACTTTAATTTAAATGATATAGTAAACGCCTATGATACTTTTCAAAATGCTGCAAGAGATAAAACTTTAAAAGTTATTTTAACCAACGAATAATTTTTTCTAAGTAGAAATGATCATGTCATTCATACATAAAAAAAAGAATTTACCCAGAGAGATTATAATAATTGGCCAATAAACCCTACATTATAAATATGCAGCAGAACAACATTTTTTATTCATAATAACAATAATATAATAGAATGATTAGAGCAAAAAATTTAGGCATTTGGATGGATCATTCAAATGCTCATTTAATGGAGTTAACGGTTACCCCAATTGAATCGAAAACTATTAATTCTAGATTCACCCATGAGGCAAAAGAACAAAGCTTAAGCAAAAGTGAAAACCTGATGCATAATAAAGAGCAGCATCAGCAATCAGAATATTATAAAAAATTAGGTGAGATTATTAAACATTATCAGGATGTAATTCTTTTTGGCCCGACGAATGCTAAAATTGAGTTGCTAAACACTTTGAGAGCAGATCATCTTTTTGCAAAAATAAAAATTGCAGTTAAACAAACCGGCAAACTCACAGAGAATCAACAGCATGCTTTTGTTAGAGAATATTTTTCAAAACGCTGATTAAAAATTGCCGTTTAACTTTATCTGTTGTGATTGCGGTTATCTAAAAATTACAACACAATAATAAATCCTTTTAACTAATGGAACACGAAAGAAATATATCTGCTGAAGAAGCGGTAAAAATTATTAAATCAGGTAACAGGGTTTTTATTCATGGCAGTGCAGCAACACCGGTACATATTTTAGAAGCGTTACAAAAGAGGCATGCAGAACTAAACAATGTTGAATTAGTAAGTATTTCTACATTAGGAAAAATAAATTTTAACGACCCTGTTTATAAAGGCAGTTTTTTTATAAACTCTTTGTTTGTATCTGAAAACAACCGCTCTGTTATTAATAGTGATCGTGGAGATTATGTTCCCATTTTCCTTAGCGAGATCCCAAAATTATTTAAAGAAAATATTTTGCCTTTGGATGTAGCTATTGTGCAGGTATCCTCACCGGATGCCCACGGATACTGCTCTTTAGGAACATCAGTTGATATTGCCCGAACTGCTGTTGATATGGCGCCGCATGTAATAGCGCAAATAAATTCAAGAATGCCGCGAACGCATGGCCAGGGATTCATTCACATTAGTAAGATCAATTCATTGGTGTGGCACGATACTGAACTGCCTGAAGTTGATTACAGCTCCAGGTCAAATGATACAATAATTCAGATCGGTAAAAACGTTGCTTCACTTGTGGAAGATGGTGCCACGCTGCAATTAGGCATTGGCGCCATTCCTGACCAGGTATTAAAAAACCTCGTGAATCATAAATTCCTCGGACTTCATACTGAGATGTTATCTGATGGAGTGATACCATTAATTGAAAAAGGAATAATTGATAATAGTCGCAAAAAATTAAATATCGGAAAATCTGTTACCGGTTTTATGGCAGGCACAAGAAAACTGTACGATTTTGTAAATGATAATCCTGCAATAAGAGTTATGGATATAAGTTATGTAAACGATACAAGCATAATAAGAAAGAACCCAAAAGTAACCGCAATAAACAGTGCTATAGAAATTGATCTTACCGGCCAGGTATGTGCAGATTCTATGGGCACTTATCAATATTCAGGCATTGGCGGCCAAATGGATTTTATAAGAGGCGCTTCCTTATCTGAAGGAGGAAAGCCAATCATCGCCTTACCATCAGTAACTTCAAAAGGCTTATCACGTATCGTCCCTTTTTTAAAAGAAGGAGCCGGTGTAGTTACCACCCGTGGCCATGTTCATTGGGTAGTTACAGAATATGGAATTGTAAATCTGTTTGGTAAAAATTTAAAACAAAGAGGAAAAGAATTAATTAGAATAGCACATCCCGATCACCGGGAATTTTTGGAAAAAGCATTTTACGATAGGTTTAAATCTAAATAAGTTTAAAAAGGAAATGCTCGCTTTTAAGAAATGATAAAAATCATATTTTAATTTGATTGGCCTCATATTTTTTTTCTTCTTTGCATATGAAATTTGCATAAAACATTTATATGCAAACAATATCATTTCAAAACCTGTCAGTTGAAAGAATTCACAAGACAAGATATTTCTCTTTTTCACAATGGCTGGAATCTATTAAACCTGCTGTAATAGAAAACCGTTTAGGCATTGTAGCAACACTAATAATATTACAATTTACCATTGCCGGCTTTAATGTAGTTATTCCACCAATGGCAGGGGCCTCAATATGGATAATAACACCGGGAATATTTATGGCCTTCATGTCTAACAGCATTGCACTTGCACAAGCCAAAATGCGCTGGGTATTATTGGGCTTTGCACTAAGTATTGTAATAAATGCAGTGGTAAGTTTATATTATGCAATTCAGTTGCTACAATAGGTATATAAATAAAAAAACCTCACAAATATTTCCCGTCGTTTATTGTGTTCAGGTAGGTTCTGTCTTAGCCGCACCAACAACTGTAATATCTGCCAATGCGTCTTAGCGGGGTCTTCAAAAGGGTTGTGAGTTGGGTTGAGACCCCGATAGGACAAATTTCAATGGTTTTTGAGTTTAGGAGCTAAACACATATCAAAAGAAAAATGGGAAAGAAAAAAACCTAACTCTTGCTGATAAATTTAATTACAAACCCAGTGATACTACTAATGCAGAATCTATCACTGGAGTATTTCTATTTCCTGAAGGATAAGTGATGAGGCCAAAACCTTCATCATATTCCCACATAGTCCATCCGATATTATATTTTTCAAGAGAGCTATGAACATCATGTATCCAATTCAAACGACTTTGAAGAGGAGCCTTGGGTTTATAGGAACCAAATTCGTTACAGGTTAAATAATCAATATGATTGCTTAATGCCCAATTAGAAATATCTTTCATTATGGAATCCATCTTTTGTTGATTCCAGTTTTCATTTCCATACATGATCAAAGCATTTTTTACAACAGGGTCATTAGTTATTTTCACTAATGAATCTACAGCAGATGGAGATGACGGATAAGGAACTCCTGATAATTTGGTAAATAAATCACCTGCCCAGGTTGCACCCTGATGGGTAAAAACCATATTATCATAAAAATGAAAATTGTAAATAATTTTTATATTATTATAAGGAATTAGTTTTTTTAATCCGTAGATACTATTCCAAACACCGCCTCCCGCAATTATGTAATGATGTTGATCTACGGCTCTAATAGAATCAATAATTGATTGCTGAACTTTTGGCCACCAAACCTCACTAAATAAATTATTTGTATTTATATGAGGCTCATTCATTACTTCAAAAAATAACTGATCTGGCTTATACAAATAACGATACCGTTTGACGATTGCTTTCCAGTAAAGTGCAATTTTTGATACATAATTAGCATTGGTTGCCATTTGCAGTTCCACTTTTTCATCACCCCCATGTAAGGGGTCAATGATTACAGCAAGACCTGCATTCGTTAAATTTTTTAATGCATCATCTACAAAAGAAATATTCAGGGGATTAAGCTCTGAAGGCCTGTTTTCCTGGAATAAGATTTCCCAGGCAATAGGTAAACGTACATGAGTAAATCCCAGATTTTTTATTTGTTGAAAATTGATGGAAGTAAAACGGTTTCCAAATTGTCCTTTATCAGAATAATTGTTGAACCAGTTACTTAGATTTATTCCTTTAGAAAGCTTTTGTTTATAAAAATCAGATCGGATTGTATTCCAAATAGAGGTATCTTTTTCATCTTCAGGAGTAAAACTTAAAAGACTATCAGAAGTCTGTTGTTTTTTTGTACATGTAATACTAAGTATAAAAAAACTTATTGTAAAAAACCACTTCATTTACCGAATTTAATCAAAAAATATAAAAGCTAATTTCCCAACAATTTAGGATTTATAAGATTAAAGAAAATGAAGGATTGTAAGATTGTAAAACCCCTGATAGAGAAATAGTGTTTCTTCTCAGCAGGATTATTAAAAAATCCTGCAAAGTTACCTTTCAAGCAATTTATACATTTCATCCAGTTTTGGTGAAAGTATGATCTCTGTTCTTCTGTTTCTTGCCCTGCCTTCAGATGTTGAATTACTTTCAACCGGATCGTAATAACTATGCCCCGAAGCCACTACTCTTGTGGGATCAACTCTATATGTATTGACCAATATGCGAACAATTGCATCTGCACGGGCAGTGCTAAGATCCCAGTTGTCCTGATATCTTCCACGAATAGGAATACTATCTGTATGCCCCTCAATATTTACGGCAACATCTGAATTTAAATTAAGTACAGCTGCAAGCTTGGATAATGCATCAACACCTTTCGGATTTACTACGGCACTTCCTGAAGGGAATAATAAATTCTCTGAAAGACTTACATATACTTTACCATTTTTCTGCAATACAGAAAGATCATTTGAATTAAATCCTTTCAAAGCCTCCAACATTTTATTTTTAAGCATATCTGATTGTGTCCGCTGTTGCTGCAATATATCCTGTAACTGTTTTAATCTTTGTTGTTGCTTTTGTAATTCCTGCTGGCTATTGCTTAATTGGTTTTGCTGGTCAGCAGTTTGCTGGCCAAGCTGAGTGTTTTGATTATTGAGACTGGAAATTCTGCTGGTAAGATCAGCGATATTCTTTTTTAAGGCAACTATATTATTTTGTAAAGAGTTAATGTTATTAGAAAGCCTGATACTATCAGCACGTAAGGAAGCTGCTTCTAGTTGAGATTGCTGAAATAATTTTTTTGAAACGCAGCTGGTGAGCAGCAATACAACTCCAATTATAGCAAATATCTTTTTCATAATTTTTATTTTCAAACTTATATTCAAAAATGTAACCAAAAACTGATTTATTGCTTTAAATAAATAACATGTGTATAATTAACATAAAAGTGTTTGTGTAATTAGTAAGATTAAGAAAGCTTTACTTTTCAATGGTTTTTGAGTTAAGGAGCTTAACACATATCAAAATAAAGTGGGAAAGAAAATACGGCAAAACTCCTGCCTTTACAAAATTGTAAAAACTTGTCCCCCGTCCTAAACCCTAAGGAATAAGCATAGGACGGACAAAATCATTACTGTAATCTAAATATTATTCCATTGAATAAACTGGTAATGAAATTTTATGAGCCTATTGAGAAAAAGAATAAACAAGGTTGGAACGAACTTGAAAAGGAGGTTAATAAATTATGAGTTGTATTGAAGCTTTAAAAGAACGATTAAAGGAATGTGAACCCTGTAGAATAAATTCTTTAATTATTGAATTTGAAGAATTACCGGAAGAACAAAAATTTAATTTCGATTGGTATGAAAAGGAAAAGCATATTTTACTTTATTGCCAAGAATGTAGGACTTATAATTTACTTGAGTAGCTTCTAAGATTTTGACTTAAAAATATATGTATTTTTATTGCCCTACTCCTTCTAAAAAGCTTCATTTATTTTCACTCCTAATCCATTTCATTTTTTGAGATTTTTTATGCTCCACGTCATTTGCATCTTGATACTCCCATTTAATTTGAAAAGTCATTTCTGCGGGTATATTTCCCTCTAACGTAAAATTTATAGTCATAGGTATATTTAAATTTTGTGATGCTCCTAGATTCGGTTTTTCTGCTGATTGAAAATAGGTACTCCAACTTCCATCAGGCATCAGTCCAGTTACAATTGTTGACAAATTTCTAACTTCTGTCTTACCAATATTTTCCATCCCAATTCTTCCTTTAATCACCCGCTTTATTATTATATCTGCCGGCAATCGATGAACATCTTTTATTTCTTCATTAGCTTCATCTACGGTTTGACAAAATTTACTATTGGGAATTAGCTCATTGGTATTGGCATCAAAAATTCGCAATGCATTTATAGTAAAAACTATTCCGGGTTCATCAGCATTAGAAAGCAATAAAACATTATAACCCCAGTTAGTAGCTCGAGCTTCTGCTACTGTCATTGAATTAAACTTAATAAATTCAGTTTCCTTTATGACAACATTCCCGATATTTAAAGCATCCCATCTTCTATTTTGCTCTGTTTGGTTTGCAAGCGTAAAAACGAAGGCGGCAAAAGAAACAATAATCGCAAGTAATGAAAGATATACTTTAGGATCACCGAAGAAAGTACTTGAACCCATTTTTTTCATGAAAAATAACATTAATTCTTTTAATTCCACCTAAAGTGGAGGTGATAGATTATCGTGCCATGATATTAATTTTATTTGTCCCCTGAATTGTCCCCTTAAAATTACAAAAGCCTTGAAAGTTAATACTATCAAGGCTTTTGTAATTTACCAGTACCCGGGAACGGAGTTGAACCGTCACGACCATTACTGATCACAGGATTTTAAGTCCTGCGTGTCTACCAGTTCCACCACCCGGGTAAACAACTTTTGAAAAAAAAAGCAGATAACAAAAGCTATCTGCTTCAATATTGTGAGCGGAAGACCGGGCTCGAACCGGCCACCCCGACCTTGGCAAGGTCGTGCTCTACCAAATGAGCTACTTCCGCAAAAAAAATATAAGAACTGACTACCACTTTTGCCTTAGTCCTGATAACTATTGAGGCGCTTGTTTAAGTACTAAAAATTGGACGGCAAAAATAGCCATTGCATACTATTAATGCAAAATTTATTTGTACTTGGGATTATACAAAGTATTATCAGGAACATTTACTTCTGGCTTGCCCCTGTAATGATGATGATAAAGCCCATAGCAACCACCAGTTAAAAAAGCGGCAAATAAAACTACCTGGCAATAAAATAAAAATCTTGAAGATGAAACCCAGTTATGGGCAAAATCTTTATGTGTATTATCTAAAACTTCTTCTTGTTCCATGTCTTAAATTTTGCAGTGCAAAAATAACAGATTGATATTAAATATTATCTTTTGTTATAACAATTTCTGAAAATGTTTTTTTCTTCTTTATAAAATATTGCCATATCACCAACCCTTTATAAACACCCTGTAGTTTTTTGGTTTTGTTATTGGGCATATTTTTATTTTTTACAAAAAACAGCCATCTTAAGTAATGCAAATGTGCTTTTAAAACTGCTCCAAATGTTTTACCATTGCCCGCAAACAATTCTTTAAATGCAAATATCTTATTCAAACTTATTCTAAAAGGTATCTTCCATAAAGCCTGCCCAACCGGTAAATTTTTGGTAAGCATAATCAGATTATTCCTGAAATTTAAATATACTTTACGCTTATCTCCCATTGGCAACGTTCCGCCACCAACATGATAAATAACAGATGCAGGCTGCACAAATATTTTATTCTCCGCAAGTTGCAATCTCCAGCAAAGGTCAATCTCTTCCTGGTGCGCAAAAAAGTATTCATCAAATCCGTGTACTAAATGAAAGGTTTGTGCCCTTACAAATAAACAGGCGCCGGTAGCCCAAAAAATTTGCTGCGCAGTATCATATTGCCCGGTATCCCTTTCACAAATATCAAATACCCGCCCTCTTGCAAATGGATAACCATAACTATCTATCCAGCCACCGCATGCACCAGCGTATTCAAAAGTTTTTTTATCAGAATAACGTAAAACTTTAGGCTGGCATGCGGCAATTGAACTGTCACTTTGCATCAGTTCTATCACTGGTTCTATCCAACCCGGCGTTACTTCTACATCATTATTTAATAAAATATAATACGCAGCAGTTACGCATTTTAATGCATCATTATACCCTTTTGCAAAACCTTTATTTACTTCGTTTTTTAATATTTGTATCTGCGGATAAAATTCTTCAAGAAAATTAAGGGAGTTATCTGTTGAGCCATTATCTGCAACAACCACAGAATAGTTAGTATAAGTTGATGAAAATATAAAAGGGAGAAATTCTTCCAGCATTTTTTTTCCGTTCCAGTTAAGAATAATAATAGCTACTGATGGCGAAGATGGCACTGCTTAAACATTTTGGCAATAATACCACAAACATAAAAGATTTTACCTGCCCGGCTAATTTGATGAGATGGGATTTTTAGATTTTACCTGCCCGACTGATAAAATATATTTTTTTATGGTCAGGCGGGGATTTAGATTTGATGAATAACAACTTTGATGATCCGTCAATTATTTAACTGGAGAACCGGTATTGCCCTGATAGCAGTTGCGATAGTAACAGGAACTGTTTTTTATTCAAATTTTTTGGCAAAGAAAATTGCCGCTGAAGAAAGAAAAAAAGTAAATGTATGGGTGCAGTCATTAAAAACAAGAGCTACTGCTACAGAGCCTTCCGCCCTGGATCTTACCAATATTATTACTTCAGAAAATACAGATATACCCATTATTGAAACAGATGAATATGATCATCCGCTGGGGCAGGGTTTAAACCTTGATACGCTGAAAATAAAATCGGATACAAACTATTTAAAGAAAAAAGTAATTGAGTTTAAAAACCAACATGAGCCTATACAGGTAGAAGTAAATAAGGAACCGCTTATCCTTAACAAATATTATTATGGCAATTCAGCTTTATTAAAGCAGGTAAGATATTATCCTCTTGTGCAATTGTTTATTGTTGCGCTCTTTATTTTTATTATCCTCTATTCAATTACTGTCCGCAACAAATCAACACAAAACCAGGTATGGGCCGGCATGGCCAAGGAAACTGCACATCAGCTTGGTACGCCGCTTTCTTCTCTGCAGGGCTGGGTAGAAATGTTGAAAGAAAAAGGACCGGATACAACCATAGCAACAGAAATGGAAAAAGATGTTGACCGTTTAAAACTTATAAGCGACCGCTTTGGCAAAATAGGAAGCGCACCAAAACTGGAAGAAAAAGATGTTGCAGAGCAGATTAAAAACATGGTTACTTACATTAAAAGAAGATCAACAGATAAAGTAAATTTTACAGTAGACACGGGAAATAATGAAGTGATCCCTGCAAAAATTTCGGGGCCTTTGTTTGACTGGGTTATTGAAAATCTTTTAAAGAATGCATTGGATGCTATGGAAGGCAAAGGTTCTATAAACATCAAAATAAAAAATGAACCAACTACTATAATTATTGATATTGCTGATACCGGCAAAGGCATTAGCAAGAAAAATATAAATAAAGTTTTTAAGCCGGGGTTTACTACCAAAAAACGCGGATGGGGATTAGGATTATCACTTTCAAAAAGAATAATAGAGCAATATCATAAAGGGCATCTGATTGTAAAACATTCTGAAGTGGGAAAGGGTACAACATTTAGGATAAATTTGAAGAAATAATATTTTAAATTTGAAATTTGAAATTCTGATGCCCAGGTGGCGAAATTGGTAGACGCACTACCTTGAGGTGGTAGCACTGGAAACGGTGTGCCGGTTCGAATCCGGTCTTGGGCACTGATTAACATTTATAAGCCCTGATAGTGTTTACTTTCAGGGCTTTTTAAGTAAAGAATTATTGGCTGGAAAATAAAATGATTTCCGCACTGATTGTTTCCTGATCCTGTTATAACTTATCATTTTTGAAGCGCCTTTAATTTTATATAACAATTTCCCTTTATACACTTCCGGTAAGCTTTTGCAATTGAGGTAATAAAAAGAAAACGTTTTTTAAATCCAACATTCCAATTTTGAGTTTTGCATTTAGGTATATAAGAAATATTTTTTGTTCCATATTTAATTATATAGTAAGCCTTTTTTGAACAATAATATGGCTATATTTAAGAGTAACCGGAAATTGCACAGGCACCTTACTGACTATCAACATTCCTTCCATGACAGGCCCAAAGACGGGCAATATTTACTATTTTTGATAATGAGTTTGGATAAAAAAGATTTACAACCCTTAGGCGAAGTTTTTGGCTTTCCTATTGACAATGAAAGCGATAGAGCAAAGCGTTATCGGGATAATAAGTTATGCCCATACAACAACATTGTTTCAAACTGTACGAAAAATAGCATAGAGTTTCCTTTAGGCGTTTGCAGTTTAAACCACAAAGGCAAACAAGTAATCATTTGCCCGATAAGATTTAGAGAGGATTGGACAATTATAAGTGATGCAGCAAACTTCATTTTTGACTGCAAAACCACATGGACACACGTAGGTGAAGTAAGGCTTAAAGACAAACATGGTAAATCAGCAGGAAATATTGACTACGTTTTAGTTTCTTATGATGACAAAGGCCGGGTGTTAGACTTTGGTTCTCTTGAAGTTCAAGCGGTTTATATTTCAGGAAATTTGACAGGGCCATTTACCGCTTATTTGGAAAACCCGACACCTGACTTTAGTTGGACACAGGCTTTTAAATATCCCAAGCCTGATTACCTTTCTTCATCAAGAAAAAGACTAATCCCTCAAATAATTGCCAAAGGTTCAATCTTGAAGCAATGGAACAAAAAGCAAGTTGTTGCATTGCAGACAAGTTTCTACAACACATTACCAGCACTTCCCAACTTTGACAAAGCAGAATCTGATTTTGCTTTCTTTCTTTACGACCTTGTGACTCACAAGAAAACGAAAGTGCTGTCGCTAAAACTTCAACGAATTGTTTACACCAAATTCGCAAGTGCTTTAGAACAAATCGCTAAGTTTGAAGCAGGTTCAATAAGCCAGTTTACAGAAATATTACAGAAGAAACTTGATGCTAAAAGAGCAGGTGCTTCTGACATTGATAACCTTGAAAACATAGTTATAGAATGAAAAATCAAATGACTATGTTCGACATTGGCGAACAATCTATCAGACAATCTATAATCAATGTTGCATCTGTACCGCAACGAAGTCCATTTCGTTATCCAGGTGGCAAAACATGGTTAATTCCAACTGTTAGACAATGGCTGAAACAGGAAAACAAAATAGCAAAGGAATTAATTGAACCTTTTGCAGGTGGTGGCATTGTAAGTTTGACGGCAGCATTTGAAAAAATGGCTGAAAAAATTACAATGGTTGAAATGGACGAAGAAATCGCAGCAGTTTGGGAAGTGATTTTAAACGGTGAAAATAAGTGGCTTGCTGACAAGATTTATTCTTATGATTTGACACATGCAAACGTAAAAGCTGAATTAGAAAATCCAATTAAAGAATTACAAGACATTGCATTTTGCACCATTTTAAAGAATAGGGTTTTTCATGGCGGTATTCTTGCCAAAGGTTCGGGAATGATTAAAAATGGTGAGAAGGGAAAGGGAATTGCTTCACGTTGGTATCCAAAAACCTTGCGTGACAGAATACTTGCTATCAACTATATAAAAGATAAAATCAAATTTATATCAGGAGACGCATTTCAAATTTTAGAACAAAATCTAAACAATAAAAGTGTTTACTTTTTTATTGACCCACCTTACACAATTGCGGGCAAACGACTGTACAGATATTTTGACATTAACCATGAAAGTCTTTTTGAATTGACTTCACAACTCAAAGGGAAATTCATGCTGACTTATGACGACACACCAGAAATACGGCAATTTGCAGACAAATATAATTTGCAATACAGGACAATTCCAATGAAGACAACCCTTCACTTTGAAAAGAATGAAATCATTATTTCGGACAACTTCTCGTGGTGGACAGATAGCACCTTCCGCTAACATGGGGTCGCCAAAATGTGGGCAGACGGAAACTATGTTTCAACTTTTTGTTTTGTTATTGAGACTCCCAATATTTTTAAAATTTAAAAATAAGTATCATGAATGTGCAAACCATTATGACTGAATTACAAGCCAAAGGAAATGAGGGTATAAAAAAAATATTGCTGAAGCATGGCATTAAAGAACCCTTATTTGGCGTGAAGGTGGAAGATTTAAAAGTTATCCAAAAAAAAATTAAAAAAGATTACCAGTTAGCAAAAGATCTTTATGCTACCCGCAATGCTGATGCCATGTACCTTGCAGGGCTGATTGCTGATGGGGATAAAATGACAAAGAAAGATTTGTCGGTATGGATAAAGCAGGCGGTTTCTACCAACATCAGCGAATATACCGTACCGTGGATTGCTGCAGAAAGCAAGTTTGGGTATCAACTGGCACTGGAATGGATAGATGCAAAACAGGAATTTATTGCCGCTGCCAGTTGGTCTACATTATCCAGCCTGGTAGCAATTAAACCAGACAATGAATTAGATATTCAATCTTTAAAAAAATTATTGTTAAGAGTGGGGAATGATATTCATAAAGCAGATAACCGGGTGCGTCTTAAAATGAATTCCTTTGTAATTGCGGTAGGTTCGTATGTAACTTCGTTGACAGATTATGCCATAAGCATTTCTAAAAAGATAGGTCCGGTAAAAGTTAATACAGATGGCACTGCCTGCAAAGTACCTAACGCAGCGGACTATATTACAAAAGTAAAAGAGAAAGGAGCATTAGGCAAAAAGAAAAAAATGGCGAGGTGTTAATCCTTACTTTCTCAGCAACAAAGTTTAAACAGGAAAGTCCAATACAGGGTATAAGCAACCTGGGCAGCACATCCTTTTTTCAGCAGAGGTTCGCTATCATTCTTCCGTTAATGGCGTAACCGTTTATTAAAAGAAATTTTTCCTGCATTAGTATTTCGTTTTTTTAACTTACATCCTCACGGGGCGCACACCGCTACAAATACCCAAGCTGAGTAAAGCTCCAATATTGTATGCAATTTTAATGATACTTCACCAACTCATAGAAAAAATACAAATCGCAGGTAAAAATCTGCTACGATATAAAGTATTATAATGAAACGACTCGGCTGTTAATAATAAATCTGTTGATAGCATGTATAAAATAGTTGAGCGGATTAAAAAGGATTTTGGTGTAGAAGGAATGAATGGATTTGGAAAGCTGTTAGACACAACAGAAAATGAGACAAATTTATGGGTAGCTCCACAGCTATTGGAAAGGATGAAGCCTGACGAAATAACAAAAGCAAGAGCTTTAAAAATTATAAAAGAGGCTGCTGCCGGCGACAATGCAAACGAATTAGGTTTTGAAACCTGGATAAGAAATTGGGAAAAGAAAAATAGAAAAATTAAATAAACCACTTTAAAATAAACATAAAAAAAGATTTTTCTATTTTCACTAAAATATACTTCTTGCTTAAACGTATTTTATTTGATCCTGCTTTTCTTTTCTTAGTTGCCATAAATGTTTATTGCATTTGGTATTATCAAAACAATCCTGACGAATTTAATACAATTGTGTTTTTATACTGGGGGCAAAGTGTACTCATTGGCTTATTCAATTTTATTGACATACTTACCGTAAAAAATGTTATCCCCGGCAGTATGGAATTAAATGATTCGTCAGTTAAAAATAACTCAAAAACAAAAGGCTGTGCTGCAACTTTCTTTGCTGTGCATTATGGTACTTTCCATCTTGCGTACGGCATTTTCATACTCGTTTATACAAAGTTTAAAATTGATTTTCACTTTGTATTGATAGGCATGGTGGCGTTTTCATTAAATCTTATTATCCAGTTTATCCGGCAAAAACAGTGGCAGCAAACCCATGCAGTTAATCTTGGCGCTATGTTCTTTTTACCATACCTGCGGATCATCCCTATGCACCTGATGATATTGGGGCCGGTGTTTCTTCATTGGCAGGCATCTACCATATTTCTTGTTTTAAAAACTGTGGCTGATGTTATAATGTATCTCATTACATCACCTATACATAAGCCTGATATAATTATAAATAAAACCTAATAGTATCTTTACCATCTTAAAAATAAATATGCCTGCGATAATTTGCCCAAATTGTAAACATGAATTTGCACCCGAAGATGCAATTACTAAAGTGCTTGAAAAAGAGTTTGAAACTAAACTAACTAAGGAAAGAGAAACACTTTCCAAACAATTTTCTATACAGCAACAGGAACTGGAAAAACAGCAAAGAGAATTTGAAGAAAAAAAGAAAAAAGAAAACGAATTGTTTGCTGATAAACTTCAAAAAGAAAAACTAAAATTAGAAACAGAGTTGCAGGAACAGTTACGCAAGTCTATCAGTGGCGATTATGAGAACCAACTAAAAATGTTGCAACAGGCTAACCAGGATAATGAAGAAAAATTAAAAACATCCCGGCAAAAAGAATTGGAGTTTTTAAAGAAAGAACAGGAGTTAAAAAATAAAGAGGCAGAGCTTGAAATTTTATTACAAAAAAAATTACAGGAAGAAAGAATCTTTGTTACAGAACAAATAAGAAAACAGGAAACAGAAAAAAATTCTTTAAAAGAAACTGAATTTCAGATGAAGGTTAAAGGACTTGAAAAGCAATTAGATGATCAAAGAAAATTAGTTGAAGAAATGCGGCGAAAAGCAGAACAGGGTTCAATGCAGTTGCAGGGAGAAGTACAGGAACTGGCGTTGGAATCTATCCTCAGAAATGCTTTTCCTTTTGATGTAATTACTGAAGTTGGCAAAGGAGTTCGTGGCGCAGATTGTATTCACATTGTAAGAAATAATTTTGGGCAGGACTGTGGCAAAATAATTTATGAAAGCAAACGCACAGAAAATTTTGGAGGCGACTGGATAGAAAAATTGAAAAAAGATATGCGAAATACAGGCGCTGAGATCGCTGTACTCGTTACTAAAACTATGCCTAAGGACATGGAGTGCTTCGGATTAAAAGAAGGTGTTTGGGTTTGCACTTTTGGGGAAGTAAAAGCAATGGCAAATGTTTTGCGTGATGGTATTGTAAGAGTATTTACTTCCGCCAAAGGCCAGGAAAGTAAAGGAGATAAAATGCATTTGCTGTATGATTATTTAACCAGTAACGAATTTTCAGAACAATGGAAAGCCATACGGGAAGGCTTTCTTGCAATGAAGACAGGCATACAAAGGGAAAGAGATTCAATGGAAAGATTATGGAAGGCAAGAGAAAAACAATTAGAAAAAGTTTTGTTGAATTCGGCACATGTAAAGGGTTCCATAGAAGGAATTGCAGGCCACGATTCAATTGATTTTAATTTACTGGAAGAAGGAGAAGAAAATGATGCTACTTTGTAGCAACCCATGCCAAACACAATCCATCAAAAAATTTATACTTAATTTTTAAATGATTTTTTTCTTCTTTTATAAACTCACAATTAATTATTCCCTCATCAAAATTTAAATCAAATGGTTTTAAATGAATATCATTTTTAAAATCTACTCCTCCACTTCCAATCCATTTAAATACAGCTTCTTTACAACACCAGAGCAAAGTTAAAAAGTTAAGATGTTGATCAGTTAACATGCTGTCAACCGGCAATCGCCAACTGGCAACCATTTCCAATTCTTCTTCATTTAAAAACTTATGTTGAATCCTTTCAACTTTTGCAGTTACCCTTTCAATATCAATACCAACACGATGATCTTTACTAACGATCACTGCCGCATAATCACCACAATGCGAAATAGAAAAATGATATTCTTCGTTGGGTAAAAAAGGTTTTCTTGTATCGGCTATCTCAATTAAATGATATGGAAAATCAGGATAGAGATGCTGCAATAAATACCGGCCCGCAAGATGTTGCAGTTGTTTATGCGGATGCGTTATTTCTCTTTGCAAAGGAACTTTTTTAAGAAAAAAATTTTTTTCTTCAGCTATATGCCAAATTGCTATTTTTGCAAAACCATTAATAAGCTCATAAAACAAAGGCATCTTTGCAGCTTTAAGTTTAGAATTGCAGTTTATGATTAATTACTCAATCGTCACAATAATTGTTTTGAATGATCCTCTCCGACCTTCGTATTCTTGAAGAAATAGAAAAGGAAACTATAAAAATTCAGCCATATAACCGCAAATTTTTAGGCAGTAACAGTTATGATGTGCATTTAGGAAAACAACTGGCAACATATAAAGACAAAACGTTAGATGCCAAAAAACATAATGAGATAGATCACTTCGAAATTCCTGAAGACGGTTTTATTTTACTCCCCGGCGAATTGTATTTAGGCGTTACTGAAGAATACACTGAAACGCATGTTCACGTACCTTTTCTGGAAGGAAAATCCTCTACAGGCCGCCTGGGTATTGACATACATGCTACCGCAGGTAAAGGTGATGTTGGCTTTTGCGGTAACTGGACTTTGGAAATTTCCTGCAAAATCCCTGTACGTATTTATAAAGGAATGCCCATCGGTCAATTGATCTACTTTCCTGTTGAAGGTGAAGTTGAAGTAAAGTATAATGCAAAGAAAGATGCTAAATATAGCGGGCAACCTGACCGCCCTGTAGAGAGCATGATGTGGAAGAATAAATTTTAAAATGGATGAGCAAAGTTTATGCTTAAAAAAATATTTTTTATTACCGCTATCTGCGGTTGTATAATTCAATATGCTAATGCGCAGTCTGCTGCAGATTCCCTGCTTGATTTTATTATAAAAAATAATAACAGGTCTTCTTTCTATTTACAAAAAAACGATTCTGTAATTGTCCGGATTAATGAAAATAAATTAATGCCTTTAGGCAGCACGGTAAATATTATTATAGCTGTTGAATTTGCCAAACAGGCTGCATATAAGGTTTTCAGCCTTAATAGCGCCATTTCTTTAGCCGATCTTAATAAATATTATATAAAGAATACAGATGGGGATGCCCATCCGAACTGGATAAATTATGAAAACAGTATTGGTAATATAAAGAGTGAAAGTGTACGATTATTAGATGTAGCAAGAGGAATAATTATGTTTAACAGCAATGCCAACGCAGAATACTTAATGGATCTGCTTGGGTTTGGGAATATACAAAGTGATATACGCATGTTTGGCCTTAAGCAGCATACACCTGTTTATCCTTTAGTTTCCTCGTTATTGCTTTACCAAAATGGAAATATCAGTGCGAATAGATTAGTTAAAGAGATACAAAAAATGGAGGATGCTGAATATTACAAAGCCATCTATTCTATTCATACTGCTTTGCAGGTTGATGAGAGATATAAATTGAATTTTCGTGCCAGGGATTTTACACCCAAATTGCAAAAATTATGGAACGACAGGCTTCCGGCATCTACCACTAAAGAATATGTGCGGATATGCAGAATTATAAACAACCGGCTTATTCTTAATGAAGAAACGTATAATGTTCTTGGTAAGCTTTTAGAAACCACGATGGAAACTCCTGCAAATAATTTATGGTTAAAGCATTTGGGTGCAAAGGGTAGCTCAACAGCAACCATACTTACAAAAGCTTTATATGCAACTTTACTTGACGGAACAAAAATAGAGATGGCTTATTTTTTAAATAATCTTACCATTAATGAGAACAAAAAACTGCAATCATGGATGCATGATTTTGAACTGAAGATATTAAAAGATGAAAATTTCAGGAAGAAAATAGTGGATGGTTTTGCACGTAAGAAATAATTCTTCACCCCTTCTCTCTCCTCTTAACTTCAATTAAGATTTACTTTCACTTTTAAGAAGTTCTTTTCTGTAGCTTAAAGCTAACAGCTTGTAGCTTTTATATCCTTCCATACTTTTTATAAAAAGCAATCAGGTCTGCGATAACTTCATCATAGCTCGTCATACCTTTTGGTTGTTGGTTGGCTCTTAAATAATTTCCGTACGCCCACCGTATTACAGGCTCCAACGGGTTTTTATGACGACGCAAAAATTCTCTCAATTCTTTTATATCTGTTTTTACTTCCGGTAATAATTGTTTGGCAAAATCTTTTGCAGCTACCGAATCAACATAAAACAACTGCCTGTTGGCATATACAAAAAGATCCAGGTAGGCGGAATAATGAAACAGTGTATCAGAGGAAGATGTTGCGGCAAGGTATCCCACAAAATTGGCTTCTTCTTCTTTTGCATAACCAAGCTGGTGAGCAATTTCATGGCATGCTGTGTAAGGCAAAATAAATTTTGGAACTAAAGTATTTATCTGAGCTTCCCCGGTAAAAGGATTATAATAACCGGTAAATCCAAAATAGTTTCCGAATAAACCAAACATCGAAGACTTTAGAGATCTGGGTTTATAAGAAAGAAATGGATATAATTTTTCGGTTTGCCCATAACAGACAACAGCTCTTTTAAATAATTCTTTATTGGCAGGATAAGAAGCATGCTGATTTACCAATGCCAGTTTACTTTCATTTACTTTTTGCAATAAAAGGCTTTCAATAATTTTAAGATCTGCAGCATCTCTTTTATCCGTCTTTAAATTTAATTGCGCCGCAATTTCTTTGCGGTTGTAATTGATTCCCCAAAAAATATTGAAAATAATATAAACAAATATTGCAATGGTCACCAACCTGTAGCCTGTATTTACAAACCATTTTCGGTTAAGTTTTCTCCTGAATAGTTTTGCTGAAAACCGCCAGAGTTTCCAAATAAACCAAACTATCACCAATAGGTATAAAATATCTCCAACGCTAAATGGCACCCATCCAAAAATTATTCTTAACAAAAAAGAAAAAGCAGCATAAACTTTAGTAGAATAGACCACTTCTACCCATCGGGAATGGGCAGAAAATATCTTAATCAGGAAGATTACCAGGATTAAAATAACAATCCAAACCCATCTTCGTTTTGTAATTTTATTTCTTATCTGCATAAGGATGGTAAAGATAATGGCATATAACAAACTTCAATTTCAGTAGTAATTTCTCACTATAAATACCTACCTTTGCCACCCTTAAAATTGTGATATGGGAAACCGGCGTGAATATGATATTGCGTTTGTAGGATTGAAGCCCGGCTTACATGAATATCAATACGAGGTGGATGATAAGTTCTTTCAGGAGTATAAGCAGGCTGATTTTTCAGGTTGTCACGCCAAGATCAAATTGACACTTGAAAAGAATCCATCTTTTATGATGTTGAAATTTGAAGTAGGCGGTAATGTGGATGTAGTTTGTGACCGTTGCGGAAATAACCTGGGCATGGATCTGTGGGATGAGTTCAACATGGTGGTAAAACTGGTTGAAAACCCCGATGAAATGAATGCGACCGAAGAAGACCCGGATATTTATTACATCTCCAGAACTGAAAGTCATTTTAGGATTGCAGACTGGATATTTGAATTTGTGACGCTTAGTATACCGATGCAAAGGAGTTGTAAAGAAGAAGAGATAGGCGGACCACAGTGTAACAAAGAAATTTTAGAAATGCTTAAAAAGATGGAAGAGGTTAATAGTGGAAATAATCCCTTATCACAAGGACTTGAAAAATTTAGAAAAAACATAAATTAATTATATTAAAATTTAGGTTATGCCAAATCCCAAACGCCGACATAGTCAGCAAAGAAGTGCAAAGAGAAGAACACATTATAAAGCAGATGCTCCCACATTAAGCGTTGATAAAACAACTAATGAAACCCATGTACGCCACCGTGCACATGTGAGCGAAGGCAAACTGTATTACAAAGGAAAAGTTGTTGCCGAAAAAGCACCTATAAAAGCAGGGAGTTAGTTGGTAGTTTGTAGTTATGCAATATAGAACTGCAAATACTAAATAATAAATGATTTAGTTCCAAAATTTAAGATTGATTAACTTCATCTTTTGTTTTGGAATTTTTTTTAACTATAAATTACAAACCCCGTCCGACCAGTCATCCGGGCGGGCACCAACTACAACCTTTTAAATGAAGATTGCGATTGACATGATGGGTGGCGACTTTGCTCCTTTAGAAACAGTAAAGGGTATTGAAGTGTATTTGCAAAATAAAAATCCTGAAACAACATTAATTCTCATCGGGGATGAACCTGCAATAAAACAACTTCTCGACCGGCATAATATTTCAACAGAAAATCTTTCAATAATCCATGCATCACAGGTTATCGAAATGCATGAGCATCCAACAAAAGCTTTAAAAGAAAAAAAACATTCCTCCATAGCAATCGGTTTTCATTTGCTGGCAACAGACAAAGCCGATGCATTCATCAGCGCAGGCAATACAGGAGCAATGATGGTGGGTGCATTGTTCAGCATAAAAGCAATTGAAGGTGTGCTGCGGCCCACTATTGGCGCTTATTTGCCACGGGAAGATGGAGAGCTTGGTTTATTAGTTGATGTAGGTTTGAATGCAGATTGCAAACCTGAAAACTTATCACAGTTTGCATTGCTGGGCTCATTGTTTGCAAAGCATATTTTAAATTTTGATAACCCAAGGGTTGGTCTTATTAATTTGGGAGAAGAAGAAGGTAAAGGAAATATTTTAACACAGGCAGCCTATCCCCTGCTGAAAGAAAATAAACAAATAAATTTTATCGGCAATGTTGAAGGCCGTGATCTTCTATCCGGCAAAGCAGAGGTAATGGTTTGCGAAGGATTCACAGGTAATGTACTTTTAAAATTTGCAGAATCCATTTACGATATTGTACAACGAAGAGAAATTAATGATGAGCATTTTAACCGGTTTAATTTTGAAATATACGGTGGCGTACCCGTGTTAGGTGTAAATAAACCTGTAATAATCGGTCATGGAATATCACATGCCATTGCATTTAAAAATATGATATTGATGGCTGAAAAAATGCTGCAGAAAGATCTTACAGGTAAAATAAGAAATAGCTTAAAAGAATTGGAGTAAGATAATTATTATGGCGTACCCCTTCGGGTCGGGTTATCTCCTGCAAGCTGCTGCGCAGGCTTTCCGCTTCTATCCCTTACGCAAAAGAATGAGCTTATCTAATCAGCAATTCTTGACTCATGCAATAGAACTTCTATTAAAATAAATTTTTCATTTATTGAAAATGCAATAACCCAATCGTTATAATTTATACACTTTAGATTTAGTTTTTTAAAAGTAGCATTGTGGCAAAGCCTTATTCGTTTTGCATTGGTAAAAGACTTTTGTAAAAACTCCTCGTAACGTTGCAACCAGCGAAGACCGGCACCGGCAGTATTGTTAGCCTCAATAAAATTTATGAGTCCTGTTAATGAAGCAAAAGCATCGGTTGTGTAATTAACCTGCATTAAAAATTATTCCTGATTTCCTTATGTGCATTCTCCATAGATAACATTCCGCTTTTACGGCTGTTTTCAATTATCTGTGTCAATTGGTTTGGAGTTAATGGTTTACCTGGAAGAAAATGACTACCATTAATATCATCTACTACGGATAATTCTAAATGGTTTTCACGGGCAAACGAAAGGAGTTTGTTTATATTTTCAGGGTTGGTATTTTCTAATTGAAGAAGCATAATTAAAAATACAAATTTATTTTTGAAAGTCCTCATTCGCTTCATTCGTTGCGAGCTTTCCAATCTATCCCTTACGCAGAAGAATAAAATATATCCTATTTCGTTGTAACTTTAATCAAAAACAAGAAGATTCAGAAAATCCTTTCTAATTTTTACGGGACAAATCACAAATACTGCTAATTTGAAAATAATTATCTAACATTGATAATTATAAAAAGAATACAATAAATACAATTGAACCATATATTCTTGGTATAGATATCGGAACCGGTAGCAGTAAAAGTGTTGCAGTAAATTTAAGTGGAGAAACTTTTTCTTCCAATCAGATACACTATCAAATTCCCGTTTCTAAAAAAGATTTTGCAGAACAGGACCCGGAAATTATCTGGCAGGCATTTATTGAATGCATACAAAGCCATGTACAAAAGTTACAGCTATCACCTGCTGCCATTTGTTTAAGCAGCGTAATGCATAGCCTTATTCCTGTTGATAAAACCGGAACTCCTTTATCAAACATGATTACATGGGCAGATGTTAGAAGTGCTGATATTGCTGAGAGAATAAGAGCATCAGCATATGGAGAAGATATATATCGTAAAACCGGAACACCCATTCATCCAATGTCTCCTTTATGTAAAATAATCTGGCTCAGTGAAAATGAAAAAGGTTTATTCAACAAGACGTATAAATTTATTTCGATTAAAGAACTCATTTGGTTCAGGTTATTTAATGAATTTAAAATTGATATTTCCATCGCTTCCGCAACAGGATTATTTGATATTGAGAATAATCAATGGTATAAAAAGAGTTTAGAACTTGCAGGAATACAGTCCGAAAATCTTTCGACACCGGTAAGTACCGGATATAACCGCAACGACTGTAATGCAGTCGTGTCTAGTCTTTTGGAGATTACTGAAGATGTTACTTTTATTATTGGAGCCAGCGATGGTTGTCTTGCAAATATTGGCAGCTTTGCAATGAAAAAAAATGAAGCAGCAGTAACTATTGGAACCAGTGCGGCAATAAGGATAACGGGTAAGAAACCTATTTATAATTATGATGCAATGACCTTTAATTATAAACTGGATGAGCAAACATTTATTTGCGGGGGAGCAATAAATAATGGTGGAAACATTGTACAATGGTTCCTTAAAAACTTTCTTAATAAAAAAGAGCTTACAGATAAAGATTATGAAAATTTATTTGAGGAAGTTGATAAAGTTAATGCCGGGGCAGATGGATTAATTTTTCTTCCTTATTTAAATGGTGAACGTGCCCCGCATTGGGATGCAAAAAGCTGTGGTACTTTTTTTGGTGTTACAGTCCATCATTCTCAACTTACCTTTTCAAGAGCCATTATTGAAGGTGTTTGTTATGCTTTAAATGATGTTTTAAAAACTATAGAAACAAATGAAAATACCATCACTCAACTAAATGTAAGTGGTGGCTTTGTTGCTTCAAAAACGTGGATGCAGATTTTGGCAGGCATAACAGGAAAAAGGATTTGCATTGTTCACACCAACGATGGATCAGCAACCGGAGCTGCTTACCTTGGATTAAAAACAATGAAATTTATTGAGGATTACGACGCACTAATTCCAAAAATAAATATGGAATTTTTAGAACCTGATGCTGTTAATCATAAAATGTATAATAATTATTTTAAAATCTTTCAGGGTTTATATCATAGTCTTAAAGATTTAATGCATGCAATTTATAAACTCAATCCCTAAGGGGAAATTGCTATTACACTTCATTTCAATATACTCCTACAAAAAAACTCAATCATTCACTTTTTATTTAGATATAATTTATTAATCTACAGAACATGTAAAAATATCTTTCCCTTATCACCTTCAGCAAAACCCTCGTTTACTTTGTGGATGATTTCTTTGTTTGTCATCATAAATATTTTTTAGTCTTATTGAGGCCGATTGTAATCATAACTAACCATCCAATGAACGCCAAATTTATCTGTAAAGAATCCAAAGAGAGCACCCCAAAACATTTTCTCCAAAGGCATTCCAACATTTCCCCCTGCTGATAATCCATTGAAAAGTTTTTTTGCTTCCTCTTCACTTTCGGCGCTGATAATAATAGAAGAATTTGTTCCAAACTGTACCTGCGGCATAGCTGCTGTTACATCAGTACCCATAAGCATATTCCCTCCAATCGGCAGAGCAATATGCATGATTTTCTCCTTATCGCCAGCAGGTATCTTGTCTGCATCAGGAGTATCTTTAAGGCGTTGCAGCATGGCGAATTCTCCGCCAAATACTGATCTGTAAAAATTAAAAGCTTCTTCGGTATTGCCGTTAAAGTTTAAATACGTATTTACTGTTGCCATTGTTTAGATTTTATTTGTGAGGTAATAAATTAAATTTTTAACCTTGATTTACTGCCGCAGGATCCATCCACATTATTTCCCAGATATGCCCATCAGGGTCCTGGTATCCGTGGCCGTACATAAAGCCATGGTCCTGCGGTTCCTTATAAGTTGTGCCACCGGCATCTATAGCTTTCTTTACCATTTCATCTACGGCACTTCTGCTATCGGCAGATAAACAAATTAATGCTTCGGTAGTTTTTGTAGCATCAGCAATCTCTGTCTTTATAAATGTTTTAAAAAATTCTTTTGTCAGTAACATCACAAATATATCTTCACCAATTATCATGCAGGTCGCTTTTTCATTAGTAAATTGTTTATTGAATGTGTAACCAAGTTTTGTAAAGAATTCTATTGACCGGGTAAGGTCTTTAACCGGCAGGTTCACGAAAATTTTTGTTGCCATGATTTTAATTTTAAAAATATTTATTTATTAATTTTTGTATCTCTTACAGATTTTTTTTTATTTTTATTAAATACGCTTAGCTTTCCCATTTTTAAAGTTTAATTATTGTTGATTGGCTGCGTCTTCCAATTTTTTGATAACAATCTTTTTCATTTTCAGCATTGCACCCATTACTCTTCCGGCCTTAGTACCTCTCATTAATTCTCCTAATTGTTTTGGAACAACCTGCCAGGACAAACCAAATTTATCTTTCAGCCAGCCACACTGCGATTCTTTTCCGCCTTCTGTAAGCTTGTTCCAGAAATGATCTACTTCTTCCTGGTTCTCACAATTCACAACAAATGAAACAGCTTCTGTGAATTTAAAAATTGGTCCACCGTTTAGTGCAGTAAAATTCTGACCATCTAAAGTGAATGCAACTGTCATTGCAGTTCCTTCCGGTTGTCCTGATGCTTTTGCACCTTCTCCTGTATAACGTGAAATGCTTCCAATTTTGGAATTTTTAAAAATAGAAGTATACAAATTTGCTGCTTCTTCAGCCTCGTTATTAAACCATAGGAACGGTGATATTTTAGTTATTGCCATTGTTTTTTAAATTTAAGTTATTAATCAAAATTAAATTTTATTGTGCCTGATACGAATGCAATATTTTATTCTTTTTTGCCTTTAAAATTAGCATAAATAGCCATTGCATGTCCATGACCTAAATCAAAATCTTCTTTAAGCCATTTAACTATTTCACCTGCTTTTACTCCTGCTTTGAGCAAGCCTTTTTTATCTGCAAGTTTTTTAAAATCAGCAGGAGATTTACCTGTTTTTGCTTTTATATTATCAATGTAAGCCTGGAATGACATAACAATTTATTAAGGTGATTTAAATTAAATTCTTTCCGATGATTTTAATTTATGAAAATAAATATAAGAGGTAACCAAAAGAACAAAAAAAATTAATGGGGCAAATGACATTGGTTTCAATCCATCTACTGAAAGCAAACCGATGGTGGCAGAAAGAGAATCAATACCAAATGCAACATATGCCCAGTCTTTAATACGCTTAGGTTGCATTGGCAAAATCAAAATTAGTCCGCCGATAAATTTACCAATGCCCAATTCTATATGAAACCAATAAGGCATACCAAGATGCTTTGTTCCTTCAATAGCCATCGGGCTGTTAAGAAAAAATATTCCAGGCAAAACAAACAGCGCTAAAAGGCCTGTTGTAATCCAATAGATAATTTTTTCTGTTTTTAAACTTTTGTTTTTAGTGGCTGTATTTACACTTACCGGTTTAAAGTTTTCGCTTTTATTAGTTGTTTCCATAATTATTGTTTTTGATTTTTATCATAATTGAGCATCCATCTTATTCCAAACTTATCCGTAAGCACACCAAATGTTGCGCCCCAAAATGATTCCATTAAATTGTGTGATATTCTTCCACCTTCTGATAGTTTTGAAAAAAAAGTATTTATTTCTTCGGGGCTGCTGCAATTTAATGAGAGAGCAATATTCTTTCCTTTAATAAAATTTCCACCCGGTTCCTGCATATCAGAACCCATCAATAACAATCCATCTTTGGCTAAAGTGGCATGCAATATCTGGTGCTTTATTGCCGCAGGACATTGTGCTTCAATGGGCGATCCTTCTATTGTCTGCATATTCAATTCTCCACCCAGGCATTCTTTATAAAAGGTCATTACTTCGCGGCAGTTGCCTTCTAAATTTAAATAAGCATTTATCTGTGTCATATATTCTTGTTTAATTGTTTATTAATTTTTTGATTTCACTTTTCTATACTATTTTTTAACAGGTGAATATCTCTTTGTGTATAAATCTAAAAATAAACTTCAATTACGAATACTTCATCGCCCCATAGCCTAAAAGCCTGCGCCATAAACCAATCTGGCCAATGCAATATGATTCACGGTCGGTGCAGGCAACAAGCGTGTCAAGAAAAGTGTATGGACCACCGGGCATTTCCATCGGATCAGGGCTATTTAATTTTTCTTCACTAACATTTGTCAGAGCATCTTTTAAAACACCGGAAATTTTATTCCAGTCATTTCTATATTCATCTAAAGACGGATATGTAACATTTTCCTGTATGCCTTTATAATCTTTAAAAAGTTCGTCTGAAGTTTGTTTAAGATCAAGACCAAGATATTTTCCCAAATCAAATCTGCCATGAACAATGCTTCCTGCAATCCACGCAATGTGATTTGCTTTTGTGTTCAGCCGGTTTTGTGTGTCTTTATCAGCAATGCCCTCAATTACATTTATAAAAAGCTTAGTGTGCCAATCATTCATACTTACTAAAGTATGTATTGAGTTACTGTTTTTTGTTTCCATTTTTTATAATTTTTTATTTTAGTTTTTAGTATTCTTCATAATAGCTATACAAACCTACGGCGATTAAATAAAAATGATGCTGTGCAAATACGGCAATCTTAGGGGTTGATTGCGACAAAGTTCTTTCCTACATTTGTTGTATGAAACACATATCTATTCTCGTTCCAAAAGGCGCTGCATCACTTGCCTGCATTGATGGCGCTTACAATGCATTTACCAAAGCCAACCAATTTTTAGAGAGGATGGCAAAGCCACCGAAGTTTACAGTTCAGTTAGTGGGATTAACGAAAGATGACCAGGTATATGACAGATTATTTACAGTGCATCCTGATGTTACCATAAAGAATATTTTTAAAACAGATCTTATTATTATCCCTGCCGTAAATGGCGAAATGGAAAAAGTTATTGATATTAATAAAGAATTTTTTCCGTGGATAAATAAACAACATGCAAATGGTGCAGAAGTGGCAAGCCTTTGTATGGGCGCATTCCTGCTGGCTTCTACAGGATTGCTTAAAGGAAAGAAATGTGCTACACATTGGTTAGGCGCCAATGATTTTAGAAAAATGTTTCCTGATGTGGATCTTGTTTCTGAAAAAATAATTACAGATGAGCAGGGCATTTATTCAAGTGGTGGCGCAACTTCTTTCTGGAATCTTTTGTTGTATATCATTGAAAAATATGTTGACCGTGATATGGCAATCACCATGTCTAAATATTTTGAGATAGAAATAGACAGATACAACCAGTCTTCTTTCATAATTTTTCAGGGACAAAAAGAGCATGAAGATCAACCTGTAAAACAGGCGCAGGAATTTATTGAAAAAAATTACCCTGATAAAATTACTGTTGAACAACTTACATCCATGGTAGCATTATGCCGCAGAAATTTTGAACGCAGGTTTAAAAAGGCTACAAGCAATACCATTGTAGAGTATATGCAGAGGGTAAAAATTGAGGCAGCAAAAAAAGGACTTGAGTCAGGCAGAAAAAATGTGAATGAACTGATGTATGAAGTTGGCTATTCTGATTCCAAAGCATTTAGAACAGTTTTTAAAAAGACTACAGGCTTATCACCTATTGAATACAGGAATAAATACAATAAAGAAGCAGTGGCTTAACAGCTTAACAAATTCTGGTAGCATTTTTGAAATATAAGGAGTTGAAATAATCCTTATGCCTAAATATTTTTTTGCTTTTGTCCTTTTAATATCAGTATATAGTTGCAGTAGAAGACATACTCCGGAAAAAACGAACTCTATTACTACTACGGTAACAACAATACCTGGTGTTGTAACACCGACAAAGAATGATTCATTAGTAGTTGTAAAAAAAAGAAATTTTACTCCAAAGAAAAAAGATATAATACCAAACTCAATTGTGGTTAATGATAAAGCAGCAAAAAAAGCAATTGACGGCAGGCTGTATTACGACCTCTTAGGCCACAGATACTGGAAAAATTATCGAGACGGAAAGTATTATCTCTTCAATCAATCAATGTATAGCAATGATGCATTTAAAGTTCCGGTGAAATAGAAAATATTTTTGGTAGCCAGCTTTTGAATAATTTAAGCATATGCCAACATCGTGGAATGATATTTCAGCTTATTCTGTCTTTTTTTTCTCAAACAAAATTTTTGAAATGATCAGTCCTTCTATGAAACTTCCCATTAACAAAATGATCAATTCGACTGCATTTAATAAAATAGGTTCCTGTAAAAGTGTGTGATAAATAAACCATTCCTGGAAAACCCAATACATCAGCCAAATAATAAAACCCCAAAATAATCCCTGTTTAAACCAGGTTTTGCCGGGAATAGATTTTTGAAAAACTGCAAATAGCCAACTATGTGCTATACTTAATATTACTATCCCTGCCACGGAAGGTAACAAATCCCTGGTTGGCGTGACTTCGAGAAAAATTTTACTCTGCCAATCAGGATTATAGAGAATTTTTTTAATTGGTACACTCGTAAAAGTCACTCCTAAAAAGCCTTCACTAACAAATCCTGCAATTAACCCGGAGTAGATGATTTTAAATTTTCTGTTTCTCATAATTTTTTTGTTTTTTAGTCCGCCCTATCATCATTTCCCCTCCACAAATTCTTTCAAACTTTTTCCAATTATGTTTGTCCATCCTTCTGCAAAAGATTCTCTTGCAAAATCAGGATTGTTTTGAGGGAATGTTTCCAAACCTTCATGAGTAAGTTTTAATCTTGTTTTATCACCTTCATCAAATAATTCCCATGTTACATAACTCATCCCTTCAAAATGGGCATACTTCCAACTATAAGTAAGTTTTTTGCCGGGAACCACTTCTGTTATTTTACACTTATGCAGGTAGTTTACATCGTCCTTACTGCCGGTAAATTCAAATTCAAAACCAACTTCGGGTTTAAAGGCTGCAATGTCAAAATACCATTGTTTCATATCATCTTTATCTGTGATGGCTTTCCAAACTTTATGTACAGGCGCATTAAATGTGCGCTCAATTACAAAGGGTTCTGTTTTCATTTTTTTATTTTTTTATTTCTCTTAGTTGGCGATGTAGCTGATGCTAAAAAGTTTTCGAGGTTATCAAACTTTTCTGTCCAGAAGCGTTTGTATTGCTGTACCCACAAATTCACTTCCTGCAAAGGTTTCATCTGCACTTCGCAATATCTTTCCCTGCCGCTTGGCTTAATAAGAACCAGGCCGCATTCACTCAAAATTTTAATGTGTTTGGAAACAGCCGGCCTGCTGATATGGAAATTATCAGCAATTCCATTCAGCGTTAATGATTCACTGGCTAAGAGATTAATTATTTCTCTTCTTGTTGGGTCTGCTATTGCCTGGAAAACATCTCTCCTCATATAGGTAACCTTTCAGTTACAAATATAGGAAACCTTTTGGTTACGCAAAATATTTTTTATAAGAATTTTTAAAGCTAATAAAAATAGTTGCCTGGCGCTAAGAATATGCAGCAAATATTTAAGGGAATCTCTAATAACAGTAAATTTAAACTTTCCAAAAGTTTAAATTAAGCATTGGCGTTAGTTTATAATTACCAACTTTTGGAAAGTTCAGTAATTAGAGATGCCTTTAAATTAGTTTTACAATTTAACCATGAACTATGAACCATAAACTAAACAATAAAATAAACTGGGGCATTATTGGTTGTGGTGATGTTACTGAAATAAAAAGCGGGCCTGCTTTTAATAAAGTAAAAAATTCTTCACTCGTTGCTGTTATGCGCAGGGATGCAGCGAAGGCAAAAGATTATGCACAAAGACATAATGTTCCCAGGTGGTATGATAATGCGAATGCTCTTATAAATGATGCTGATGTAAATGCCATTTACATTGCAACACCACCTTCGTCTCACGAAGAATATACGATTGCTGCTTTACATGCTGGCAAGCCTGTGTATGTAGAAAAACCTATGGCTGTAAATGCTGCAGCAGCAAAAAACATGATGAATGTTGCAAATAAAAAAAATATAAAATTAGTGGTAGCACATTACCGCCGTGAGCAACCCATGTTTAAAAAAATAAAACAATTGCTCGTAGAAAAAAGTATTGGTGATATCCTTTTTGTAAAACTTGAATTTTTAAAGAGATCACTTACAAAAGAAGAATTACTTATTCCTAAAAATGCATGGCGTGTTGATGCTGCCATTGCAGGTAGTGGTTTGTTTTATGATCTTGCACCACACCAACTTGATCTTATGTATTATTTTTTTGGAGATACTGATAAAGTGAATGGCATTGCGCTAAATCAGCAGGAGTTATACAACGCTGATGATATTGTTTCCGGAAATATTATTTTTAAGAACGGCGTGTTGTTTAATGGCTTATGGTGTTTTACTATTGATGAAAATGAAGAGAAAGATTTGTGTGAGATCGTTGGCAGCAGAGGCAAAATAAGTTTTTCTGTTTTTGGAGAACCAAAAATTATGATGACTGTTGAAGGTAAGAAAGAAAATTTTTTATTTGAGAAACTGCAACATGTGCAACAGCCTATGATTGAAAAAGTAGTTGATTATTTTTTGGACAAAGGACCAAATCCGTGCAGCGCTGAAGAAGGTGTAAAGGTTATGGAGATGATGGAGAAGCTTACAACGAAGAATTAATATATGACGATCCCATTGACGCCATGTTTTCTGAAAACCCGGCGTTGATTTATCGACTGGGCCGAATAGTTGTAAGAAACTTAATTAAAGTTTTATTCTGCAGTTACGGGATCTATTACAGCCGAAACTTTACTAACAGAATTTGCCGGAAATCCACCTTGCTTTGCATGCTCACGAACCATTTCTTCATTTGGTGCATTATAGATGCAGTAAATTTTATCGTCTGTTACATAACTGTGCACCCATTGTATTTGCGGCCCCATTTTATTTAATACTCCGCAAGATGTTTGTGAAATACCTTTTAACTGTTCGGCAGAAAGTTTACCTGCTCCCGGAATTTCTCTTTCAATTACAAACTTTGGCATAATGGTTATTTTATATTGTTAGTGAATGTGTTTACCAAATATAAAAAATTTTATGCAATAGCCAATATTTTGCAAATGGTTTTATTATATTCTCCCCAACTTCAAAAACAATGGAAAAGAAACAGGCTTCACATCTTTCCAAAGAAGATCAAGATCATTCATAATAACATCTACGGGGTTGTATTTCTTAGCATCAATAAAATGCTGCACAGCAGACCATGAATTTAAGTATCCAATAAGATCATCTTTGCTCCATTCAGTTTTAATAAAAAACGCTGCGGTTGGCAATGGGGTAAAATTAAACGGCACACTTTTATAATTATCGTCAATATATTTTCTTCCCGCATCCCAGTACGGTCCTACGATTTCTGTATAAAATTTTTTTATCAATGCATTAATTACAACATCATTTGTTGAGAATAAATTATAATCCCACACTGCAATAACTGCCTCTTTTTTAGCAACACGTTTTACTTCTTTTTCAAACACATCAAATTTAAACCAGTGATAAGCCTGTGCAACCGTAATAAGATCGAATGAATTATCAGGAAAATTTGTTTGCTCTGCAGAAGCAATTTGATATTGAATATTTGCATGCGGCTTTGCAAGCGATAATTGTTTTTCGCTGATGTCAGTGGCAATTACTTTTTTAAAATGAGGCGCTAATGCAAATGCAGCCTGGCCATTACCGGTAGCGCAATCCCATGCAGTGTTTTTTTCAGTAACAAATTGAAGTATATGATCGAATAATTCCTGCGGATAAACAGGGCGATATTTTGCGTATCCTTCTGCCTGGGTTGAGAACAGATCCTTAAGCATTTAATGAGTCAAATAAAAACATTTTAACTAGCCTATTTATAAATAATGAATATAACAGCAATAAATTGTGCTGATATTAACCCACAGGAAAGCTGAATTATTTTATTTCATTACCATTAACATCAAGAAACTTAATTGTTCCTAAGTTCAGTTCACGAATACCCTGTTCAATTTTAGACCTATCTCCTACAATTACCCATGTAAGATTATTAGGCTTTACTACCTTAATCGCAGCTTTTTGCAGATCAGTCAAGGTAAGATTTCGGAGCATTGTGGGGTAGTTGTTAAGATAATCAGTCCCTCTGCTATAGGTAATGCTTCTGGATAAAGTAAGCATAACTGAGGCATTCGTTTCCCATATACCTGGTAATTGCATAACTGCATTGCCCTGAACTTTTCTAAATTCCGCTTCGGTTGCAGGTTTATCTCCAACAAATTGCTTGAGTTCTTTCAACATTTCTGCAACCGATTCTTTTGTTTTATCTGTTTGTACAGGAGCATAACCTGTAAAAAAACCCGGACCTTTTGCATCCAGATCTATAGAGAACGCACCATATGACCAATGCTTATCTTCCCTCAAATTCATATTTATACGTGAAGTAAAGTCACCTCCTAAAATACGATTAGTCATTTGTATTGCTTCATAATCCGGATCTTTTGCAGAGGGACTCACTTCTGCTGCAAATATGATTGATTGCAGTGAGGCAGGTTTATCAACAATATAAACAGTAGAAGAAGCAGGCAAGGATACTGCCTGTATATTTTTTTCAGGAACTGTTTTTGATTTCCATGATGCAAAATTTCTTTCGAGTTTTGATCTGAGCTCATTTTCTTTTATATCTCCAACCACAACAAGCACCGCATTATTTGGTGCAAACCAGGTGCTGTGAAATTTTATAAGATCTTCCCTTGTCATTTTTGCTACAGACTCTTCTGTTCCTGAACCGGTGAAAGGATTACTATAGGCATGCCCGCTACCATATAATAATTTAGGCAGTAACCGCAGGCCCATAGTTACCGGCTGTGCCTGCTCCTGTTTTATACCCAGCAATTGTTGTTTCTGTAATCTTTCAAAATCTTTTTGTGGGAATGCAGGATTTAAGAGTACATCAGTAAATAAATTGAGTGAAGCATCAAAATTGTTTTTAAGTGCATTCATGTTGAGATATGAATTATCCACATCAGAATAGCTGTAAAGACCGGCTCCCAAATCTGCAAGCTGGTCGCTTATCTGTAAAGAAGTTTTTGTTTTTGTTCCTTCCGAAAGCATTTTTCCTCCAAAAGAAGCTAGTCCGGGTAATCCAAATTGATCTGCGGCATAGCCTGCATTAATCATTAAAGACATATTTACAACAGGTACAGCATTTCTTTCTACAAGTGAAACTTTTAAGCCATTACTCAGTATAAATTCTTTAACAGCAGGAAATTTTACAACAGGTGGAGCGTCTAATGCCGGTTGTTCCTTGCGATTGATGGCGGCTGTGCTTGCAGAAAAATTTGGATATGGAGTAATATTTAAAACATATTCACCACTCTGCAACCATTGCATTGCTACTTTTTTTATATCAGCCGGAGATGTTGTTTTAACCCAATTATTAACTGTTTTATAATAATCAGCCCTGCCGCCATAGGAGGCATTTTGCGCAAGAATATCGGATTTTCCTCCAAACCCTCCTATTCGTTCCATGCCCTTTAGAAATCCTGAAAAGTACCTTGTTTTAGCTCTTTCAAGTTCGGCAGATGTTACTCCCTGGCTAAATATTTTTTGCATCTCATCATTTACCACTGTATTTAATTTTGATAATTCAATACCAGGCTTTGCATCTGCTATTATTACAAACTGGCCGCCAATCTCTTTTTCATCAGTATAAAAAAATACATTGCTTGCGATTTGATCATCATACACAAGGCGTTTATATAAACGGGATGTTTTGCCACTGGTAAGAATATCCCCCAATAAATTAAGGTAAGTAAGTTCCTGGGTACCCCACCCCGGCACATTCCATGTTTTTTGTAAACGTGCCTGTGGCACTCTGTCCTGTGCATCCTGAAAATGTGTAGCCGTCATTTTTGCAACCCAGTTACTGTGCTTTGTAATTGGAGGGCCTGCAGGAATATCTCCAAAATATTTTTTTACCTTATCATATGCTATATCGGCTTTTATATCTCCCGCAATACATACAATTGCGTTGTTAGGTCCATAATAAGTTTTAAACCATTCTTTAACATCATTAAGAGATGCAGCATTAAGATCTTCCATTGAACCAATAACTGTCCATGAATATGGATGACCTTCCGGATAAGTACTCTTTGTAGTTAGTTCTTCAGCTATTGCATAAGGCTGATTTTCACCTTGGCGCTTCTCATTTTGCACAACACCACGCTGTTCATTTAATTTAGCAGAATCGATAGCATTCACCATAAATCCCATCCTGTCACTTTCTATCCATAATACTTTATCAAGGGCTGAAACGGGAAAGTTTTCAAAATAGTTAGTACGGTCATTATTTGTTGTCCCATTAAGGTCAGTTGCTCCAATGGATTCCATTAATTGAAAATAATCATTGTTATAATGCTCGCTTCCGTTAAACATCAAATGTTCAAACAGATGAGCAAATCCTGTTTTCCCGATTTTTTCATTTTTTGACCCGACATGATACCAAATATTAAAAGCAATAATAGGTGCTTTATGATCTTCATGTACAATAAGTGTTAACCCATTAGGCAGCACATATTTTTTAAAAGGTATATCAATATCAGGATACTTTTTACCTTGAGAATATAAAGTAAACGCCTGTACAAAAATTATAAGAAATAAGAAAATCCTTTTCATAAAGCAGTTTTAATTTACTAAATGTATATATTAATATCAGATATAAAAAAACTATGTAAAAAAATAACCAACGCACTCACCGAAGCTAATTCATGACAAATAAAAATGTGAAGGTAAAGTTATCTATCTTATAAAGATTTCAATTGATGAATTGTTTGTTTGGGATCGGCGGATTTAAAAACTGCATTTCCTGCTACCAAAACATCTGCACCTGCATCAACAATTTGCTTTGCATTATCCAGGCTAACACCTCCATCAACTTCGATCTTTGTTTTTAATCCTGCATCATCTATCATCTTTCGCAGTTGTTTAATTTTTTCAATTGAATGAGGAATAAAACTTTGTCCACCAAAACCGGGATTTACGCTCATTATTAAAACAACATCAATATCTGATAACACTTCCAGCAAAGAATTAACAGGGGTATGAGGATTAATAGCAACACCGGCCTGCATTCCCAAAGATTTTATTTGCTGGATATTTCTGTGCAAATGCGGGCAAGCCTCAATGTGTACCGTAAGAATATCAGCGCCGGCTTTTTTAAAATCTTCAGCAAATTTTTCCGGCTCCACAATCATTAAATGAACATCACAAATCTTTGATGTGGTTTTTCTTATTTGCTCAATTATGGGAATGCCATAACTTATATTGGGAACAAAACGTCCATCCATCACATCAAGATGAAACCAATCTGCCTCGCTCTCATTAAGCATTTGGCATTCATCTGCAAGCTTTAAAAAGTTTGATGCTAATAAGGATGGGGCGATTAATGGCATGTTATTAGTTTATAGTTTGTGGTTTGTAGTTCATCAGCACATTTGCATATCTGCAAATCTGCAAATCATTCAAGTGTTTTTAAAGAATCCCTAGCCTCTATAAAATCTTTATCATACATCAATGCTGTATGATAACTCTTTATAGCCTCTTCTTTTTTATTTAATTTTTTGTAGCAGTTTCCCATCCAGTAATATCCTTCATCAAAATTATTTTGAACAGTAACCGCTCTTGTTAAAACCTTTAAAGCCTCTTCATACTTTCCTTCATCGTACAAAGCAATTGCTTTTTCCCGGTAGGCAAACATGTATGTATAATCCAACCGGATGCAACTGTCGAATAAAGCTATTGCCTTTTTTTTATCACCGGTATAATTATAATACAATCCTTTTATAAAGATAGCTTCCTTTGCTGCTTTTGCTTTATCTGCGCCAATCAATGCATCTGCAAGTACCAATGCTTTTGGATTTTTTGTTTGTGCATAGATCGTTCCTAATGACATAATATATTCAGGCAATGGGAATATATCAATGGCTTTTTCAAAAGACCTGATAGCATTAATGGTATCTTCATTTTCAAAGTGAAGAGTAGCTTTTATATCCCAAAGAGCCGCAATATTTGGCGCTCTTTTAATAGCATTATCAGTAATGGCAAGTGCAGAATCATAAGCGCCTTTATCCCTGAAATATTGAATTAATTTTTCAACCAATAAAAGTGAATCGGGATAATTTGCAATGTCATGCTTTAGTTGTGCTTCTTTTTGATTTTCATTGTGCATAGCAGGAAGAGTCGGTTCTTCATTATTATTGCAAGAAAAGCAAATTGCTGTTATAGAATAAAAAAAGACATAAGACATTCTTTTCATCATACAAATTTAAGCGGCTAATTTTTTACAACACATATTATTTAACCAACTCAATCACTTCGCAATCTTTAATTTCTTTATCCTCAATTGCAAAGCGGATCACCGTTCTAACTTTTTGCCAGCCTTGCCTGCCTGCAGCACCGGGATTCATGTGCAAGCAGTCAAGTTTAGCATCATACATCACTTTTAAAATGTGTGAATGACCACTGATAAAAAGTTGCGCAGGATTTGCTATTAACTCTTTCTTTACTTCAGGATTATATTTAGGAGGATAACCACCAATATGTTTCATCATCACTTCAACACCCTCGCAACGCCATCTTAATATTTCAGGATAAATACTTCTTATAGCATAGCCATCAATATTTCCATATACACCACGCAAAACAGGTG
Organism: Chitinophagales bacterium; assembly: GCA_025353485.1. GTDB lineage: Bacteria > Bacteroidota > Bacteroidia > Chitinophagales > Chitinophagaceae > Ginsengibacter. The sequence goes on along the minus strand of JANXQO010000154.1, from coordinate 5,938 downwards.
TCTTACAACTTGCAGTTGTCTGAAACCTCAGTAACTGCTCAGCAATTTCTATTGTTCCAAAATCACCGGCATGCCATATCTCATCACAGTTATTAAAATGCTCAAAAATTTGTTCATCAAGAAAATGATGAGTGTCTGATAGAAGTCCTATTCTTGTCATTTATGTACGATGTTGGATGTACGATGTTAGATGTTAAGATGCACGATAATGTTTAATAAATTTGTAATCAATTCTTAATTAGAATTAAATTTACATAGGATTTCATACATCGTACTTCTTACATCTTACTTCAAAAATATATTATGCCCCAATATTATAAATCCGGTTCCATTCCGCATAAACGCCATACACAATTTAGAAAACCGGATGGCTCATTATATTCAGAGCAATTATTTTCCACTGAAGGATTTTCGTCAGACTATTCTTTATTGTATCATAATCATCCTCCTACGCAGATAACAAAAACTGAAAAGCCTTTTAATGTCAGTCCAAATGTTGCGGAAGAAAAAATGCTTCAGCACCGCAGCTTCCAGGGTTTTAAAATAAAACCTCAAAAAGATTTTTTAAAAAGCCGAAAGCCGGTTTTGGTTAATAATGATTGCCATATTGTTTTGGCTGCCCCGCAGGAAAGTATGAAAGATTATTTTTATAAAAATGCGGATGCGGATGAAATGATATTTGTGCACGAAGGAAATGGTATTTTAAAAACACAATATGGAGAATTACAATTTGGTTATGGAGATTATTTACTGCTGCCACGGGGAACCATTTACCAGATAGAATTTACAAATGAAGACAACCACCTTTTTATTGTTGAATCATTCAGCCCCATTCGTTTTCCTAAAAAATATTTAAGTAAGTATGGGCAGTTGCTGGAACATTCCCCTTATTGCGAAAGAGATATTCGTCCACCGCAAAATTTAAAAACGATAGATGAGAAAGGAGATTTTCTTATCATGACAAAAAAGAAAGGAATGATGTACGGCATACATTATTTGCATCATCCATTTGATGTTGTCGGATGGGATGGCTGTTGTTATCCTTATGTATTTTCTATTCATGATTTTGAACCGGTAACAGGGCGGGTTCATCAGCCACCACCTGTACACCAAACTTTTGAAGCACATAATTTTGTGGTATGTTCTTTTGTACCACGATTATTTGACTATCATCCTTTAGCAATTCCTGCGCCTTATAATCACAGTAATATTGATAGCGATGAATTAATATATTATGTTGATGGAGATTTTATGAGCCGCAAAAATGTTACAAGAGGAATGATAACATTACATCCAGGCGGTATTCCTCATGGCCCCCATCCAGGTGCGGTTGATAAAAGTATAGGTGCAAAAGAAACCAAAGAATTAGCTGTTATGGTAGATACATTTCACCCATTGCAACTTACCAAAGAAGCATTGGAAATTGAGGATGGAAATTATGTTATGAGCTGGGCTGAATAAATAACTAAAAGATAAAAGAGAAAAAGAGTTAAGCATATATTTTAGTTTTCTCTTTTTTTCTCTTTATTTTTTCGCTTTGTTTCTCTTAGCTGTAAAAAATTTTTGTCTAATCTCTTTTTTCGCTTTAGTTTTATTTCTCTTTTTCTCTTAGCAAAAAAATATTTATGATAAAATTTCAGGACATAAAAGTTGGCGATTATCTTTTGGCCGAACAGGATAATACAACCTGGGCAGGCGAGGTAACTAATTTAAATGGTGATGAAAAAGAAATTTGTGTAGACAATGGTGTTCAGGAATTTTGGTTTAAACCCGAAGAATTAAAACCACTGCCACTTGATGAAGCACAGTTAATGAAATTAAATTTTCAAAAAGAAGAATTAGAAGATGGCTCAGTAAAATATAAGAAAGGTCCATTTCGTATTCTGATTCCCCATAAAAATGATTTTTCAAAATTTGAGGTTTGGTATAGGGAAGAAAAAAGACAGATTTTACAACCGATCCCGGTTCACCAGTTGCAAAATCATTACCTGGAAATGACCAAGGTGCATTTGACTGATGAAGTATTTTAAGGCTTAATCATGTCTTTTAAAGTCTCCTGCTACAACCTGTTTATACCCATTTTGCATTAGATTTTGCTAAAAGATAAGAAAGCCGCCTTTTTTATAAAAATTAAATAATTTACTCTTATCTTTGCGCTCCCAAAAACTATATGGCTAAACAAGCATTGATTAAACAAGACGGGACGATCCTGGAAGCCTTATCCAATGCAATGTTCAGGGTAAAGCTTGAAAACGGTCATGAGATTTTGGCAACCATTTCCGGCAAAATGCGGATGCATTACATCAGGATTTTACCCGGCGATAAGGTAGGCGTGGAAATGAGTCCGTATGATTTATCGAGAGGAAGAATAATTTTCAGATATAAATAATCCTGATCCCGATAGCTATCGGGACGGGCGCAAAATAAAAAACAATGAAGGTTAGAGCATCCATAAAAAAAAGAAGTGTTGATTGCAAAATTGTGAGGCGGAAAGGAAGGTTGTATGTTATCAACAAAAAAAATCCCCGCTTTAAACAAAGACAGGGATAATCAATAATCTAAAAAGTAAATAAAAATATGGCTCGTATTGCCGGTATTGATATACCAAAAAATAAAAGAGGTGAAGTTGGATTAACTTATATATACGGTATAGGTCGCTCCACTGCCCGCTACATTTTAGATAAAGCAGGTGTTGGATATGATAAAAAAGTGAATGAATGGAATGATGATGAGCAAACCGCAATAAGAAATGCAATCAGCAATGAATTTAAAACGGAAGGTGCTTTACGTAGTGAAGTTCAGCTAAACATTAAGCGTTTGCTGGATATTGCCTGTTATCGTGGATTGAGACATCGTAAAGGATTGCCCGTTCGTGGGCAGCGTACACGTACAAACAGCCGTACACGTAAAGGAAAACGTAAAACCGTTGCCGGTAAAAAGAAGGCAGCTAAGAAATAAACAGGCTTGATCATTTGAATCAACCAGATCTCTTAAGCTGGAAGGAGGTTTGATTCAGATTTTAGAAAGAAGGTTTTAAAATCTTCAATCGTAAATAGTAAATAACAAAGATTACCTATCTTAATTAATTATGGCAAAAGCAACAGGCGCAAAAACAAGTGCTAAAGCAGCATCAAAAAAAAGAGTAGTAAAAGTTGACACCTATGGGGATGCTCACGTTACTGCAAGTTTCAACAACATTATTATCAGTTTAACCAATAAGCAGGGACAGGTAGTTGCATGGTCATCTGCAGGTAAAATGGGTTTTAAAGGTTCAAAAAAGAACACCCCTTATGCTGCACAAATGGCTGCTTCGGATGCAGCAAAAGTTGCATTGGATGCAGGTATGAAGCGTTGTGATGTATTTGTAAAAGGTCCGGGGTCAGGCCGGGAAGGCGCTATCAGGGCTTTATCACAATCCGGACTGGAAATTTCTATGATAAAGGATATTACCCCTTTACCGCACAATGGATGCCGTCCGCCTAAGAAAAGAAGAGTATAAACAACAGGCAATAGACAATAGACAACAGGCAATAATTGCCGATTGCATATTGCCAATTGCCAATTTTTAATAACCGGGTACATCATTAATTTTTGATTTTTAATGATGATGTACCGACACTAAAAAATCAATTATAACATGGCTCGTTACACAGGACCAAAAACCAAGATCTCACGGATATTCGGAGAGCCTATTACTGGCAATGGTAAATGGTTAACAAAGAACAGTAATCCCCCCGGCATGCATGGCGCTGCCCGTAAACGTAAAACGCTTGGTGAATATGCCCTGCAGTTACGTGAAAAACAAAAAGCCAAATACACTTATGGTCTTTTAGAAAAGCAATTCCGTAATACTTTTACTGAAGCTGCCCGTAAAGGTGGCGTTACCGGTGAAAACCTGATTAAACTATTGGAAGCCCGTTTGGATAACACTGTTTTCCGCATGGGTATTGCTCCAAGCCGTCAGGCTGCACGCCAATTGGTATCTCATAAACACATTACCGTTAATGGAGATGTAGTAAATATTCCATCTTATTCTTTAAAGCCGGGAGATACAATCGGGCTAAAAGAAAAATCTTCTCATAACGAATTTTTAGTGAGTTACTTAAAACCCAAAAATCCAAAGTTTAACTGGATAGATTGGAATGAGAAAGATATGAAAGGAACTTTTATTGCTTTTCCTGAAAGAGAAAGTGTTCCTGAAAATATTAAGGAGCAGTTGATAGTGGAGCTTTATAGTAAGTAAAGCCCCCTCTAAATCCCGATGAATCGGGACTGCTAACGCACAAGGGCTCAATTTGCTGAATAGGGTTGGAAAAGATGAAGTGAGTGACACAAGGATGATGCTATGAAAAACAAATGTTGGTAAACAAAAATTTTTAAATCAAACAAAACAAAATAAAAAATGGCCATTTTAAATTTTGTAAAGCCTGACAAAATCGTTCTGCAAAAAAGCACAGATTTTGAAGCACAATTTGAATTTCGTCCCTTAGAACCGGGATATGGTGTAACTATTGGTAATGCCCTGCGCAGGGTATTGCTTAATTCTTTAGAAGGTTATGCTATCATCGGTATCAACATTGCAGGGGCAGATCACGAATTTGCTACGCTGAAAGGCATTACTGAAGACGTTACAGAAATAATTTTAAACCTGAAACAGGTTCGCTTTAAAAAGAAAGTTGAGCATGAAGCAGGTACTGAAAAAATTACGCTGTCTTTAAAGAACAAGCAGGAATTTACTGCAGGTATGATAGGGGATGCATCTCCTTCTTTTGAAGTGATGAACCCTGAATTGCTTATCTGTACAATGGATAGCTCTGCTAAATTAGATATTGAAATAACAATAGCAAAAGGACGTGGTTATGTTCCCGCTGAAGAAAGCAAAGAGAAGAGTTCTCATTTTGGATACATTGCAGTTGATGCGATCTATACGCCAATCAAAAATGTAAAATATACTATTGAGAACACAAGGGTTGAGCAAAGAACTGATTTTGAAAAACTGGTAATGGAAGTGAACACAGACGGCACTATCAATCCTGAAGAAGCTGTAAAGCAGGCATCACGGATATTGATACAGCACCTTATGATCATCACTGATGAGAATATAACTTTTGATACAAGAGAAGATAAAAAAGAAGACCTTGTTGATGAACAAACACTTCAATTAAGGAAGACTTTAAAAACTCCATTGGAAGATCTTGATCTTTCAGTAAGAGCTTTCAATTGTTTAAAGGCAGCAAAGATCAATTCATTAAGTGAGCTTGTTCAATACGAGCAGGAAGACCTTATGAAGTTTAGGAATTTCGGACAAAAATCTTTGAGTGAGATTGAGCAGGTGTTGAACGAAAGAGGTTTAGGTTTTGGAATGGATCTTAGCAAGATAAAAATTGATGAAGATTAAATGATGTGCAGATGTGCAAATTTGCAGACATGCAAATTTGAATTTTATTCATCTGCACATTTGCATATTAAATAATCAACTCTGTAATTCCTGACACGGTACAGAGTTTAAAAACAAACAGTCATGCGTCACGGAGATAAAAATAATAATTTAAGCAGAACAGCAAGTCACCGGAAAGCTTTATTAAGCAACCTCGCCTGTCAACTGTTTCAGCACAAAAAAATTGTTACCACATTAGCTAAGGCAAAAGCATTGCGCCCTTACGTGGAGCCATTGATAACAAAGGCAAAAGAAAATACTACACATCAACGCAGAATAGTTTTTAGTTATTTGCAGGATAAAGAAGCCATAAAAGAATTATTTGATGTTATCAGTCCGAAGATAGCCAGCCGCCCGGGTGGTTATACAAGAGTTATTAAACTTGGTAAAAGAACGGGTGATAATGCTGAATTAGGTATGATAGAATTAGTTGATTACAATGAAGTATATGGCAATGGAGTAACAGGAGTCGGCTCTTTAACTGCGGTTGCTTTTTTACGG
>JANXQO010000125.1 GCA_025353485.1 Chitinophagales bacterium | reverse complement strand
TTGATACTAACTTAGTTCTTTCACAACAGGATTGGCTAAAACCCAGTCCTGTTGTGATTTTCAGGTATCTTTATCGTGATAAAAAAAAGCCTGGATTTATGATTTTTACCGGTTGTTTATTTACTTTTTTTAAATACAACTTCATAAAAATGCCTTCCGGAGTTGTCTGCAACATCCACAAATCTTTCTATCCGGGCTGAAATGGTGGCAAGCCTGTTAATACTAGAAACCGCGTATCCATCTTCATCAAACAATTCATCTAATTGTAAAACGGTATCATCAAAAGCAGCTTTGGCCCTTCATAAAACTTAAAGCCTCTTATAAAACTTTGCAGCAAATATATTTTCTGGTAATTTTTTATTAAGCCGCCTGGCATTACTGATAAGCCAAATATGCCAATAAGCTTTTGTACAAATTCTGAACGCTTCATTTAAATAAATTTAAAATAATTCTAACTGCTGAATAGTACCCGGAGTTTCTACGGCTTCTGTGCCTCTGAAAATTTCCATCATTCCAAATTGCTTGTCGGTTACACACATTATCCCTACGTGCCCTTTTGCCGGCAAAATTGTTTTTACTCTTTTAATATGTACATCGCTGTTTTCCCTGCTGCTGCAATGGCGTATGTACATACTGAATTGAAACATTTGAAAACCATCATCCATAATTTTCTTTCTGAATTTTGTATAATTCTTCCTGTCAGCTTTTGTTTCGGTGGGCAGATCAAAAAAAACTAAAACCCACATAATGCGGTATGCGTTTAAACGGTCAAACATAAATTAGGCAACAGGTGTTTGACACTTTCAAAGCGTCTGACACCTTATAATTCCGGGTATAAATTTTTTTTTGCTCCTGATTCAAAACATTTAGCCAATGATGAAGTTGTTCTTTGCACCGCATTCATTAACGGGCTTTTTTGCCCATCTATCATTACGTCCATTGCAGGAATTTGTAATAATTGGTTTTTAAAAGATGATCTCATTTCTAAAAAGTTTCCATTAAGGCGTATAATATCACAAACTACTTTATCAACATACGGGCGGTAAGGCTCCATAATATCATCGGCAAGACAATATGCATTGTATTGGTTGCGGTGATGAATACCAAGTGTAGGCAACAAGCCTGAACAAACAAGCGCTCTTGCAACAATAGCACGCAAAATTGCATAGCCATAATTTAATAAATTATTTGGTGGGGGTCCATACCTTTCACGCCTGAACTGCAAAAACTCAGGAAAGATATTTTTCCAGTAATACACTGCTGCTTGTGCTTCGCAATTATCACTGTCGCCGCTTTTTACACATTGTGCAAGGTTAAGCATGTATTTGTTTTCAATTCTCTCCTGCTGTAAAAGGTTTGCCTGGTTAGTAATTTTTGCAGCAATAGTTTGTTGCCACAATTGTTTTTTTAATGGAAGCGATGCTTCAATCTGCGCTTTAAATTTTTGGCTTTGCAGGGTGTGCCCGTCAAGGCTTAACTGCATGCCGATGGGGTGATGTGTATTATCGCAGGTGATGATTGCTGTATTATTTGCCAGGAGCTTTGCCAGTACAGCTTGTGTAATGGTTATTTGCTGATGATCTAAAATAACAATTCCCAAATCCTCTATCGGTGTGGATTTTACCTCGCCTGTTTCCTGCATTTCAATAACGAGTTGCTCATCTTTTGTTTTAAGATAGGCAGGGTTGCCAAAGTAGAGGGTGCGTTTGATCATTGATTTTTTCTCAGGTTCAAAATCTTTTGAAGATGCTCTATATCTGTTAAGTCTTTTAGGCGGCCGCTTGCTTTTTTATTCTCCAATAAATTATTTAGGTGAATAACAAAAAAAGTAAGTCCATCAATTTTAGCATGTATTGCATTTCGTTTTGCGGTTTCGTAATTTACACCTGATAAATATGTCATAAAATCAGTGAGGTCTGGCTTATTACCGATATGAAATAACTGTGGTTTTGTGAAGTCCCATTTATTAATTTCAGAAATGCCTTCCTTATCAAAATCCAACTCTTCCAAAACATTAAGCAATAAATTTTTATTGGTGTTATCCGGTTTAATCCATATATCCATATCGCCGGTTAAGCGGTCATAACCGTGGTAAATAACGGCATATCCGCCAACGAGCATGAAATCAACTTTTTTTTCAAGCATTTTTTCAAGCACCAGTCTGTGATCATCATAAAATATATTCATTCCTTTTTAAATTTTATTTTACGGTCGGGTTGGGTTGCTTTAGACTTAGAATTTAGACCATAGGCAGCCAGGGACATCTTTTTATTGTTTCTTAATAATTCTTCAGGGGATAATGAGGCAAAATATTTTAGCTGTGCTTCTTCCATCTCATCAAAAGAATTAAATGCCGTTATTGTTTTTTTATATGTTGCTTCTGGTTCGTTTAATTTATCATCATTTTTCATAAAAGATTATTTTAAAAGCTTTGACAGATTTTGATTTACACTCTAGCCTGTTCGGCTATTTGCTGGATCATGCATTTCAATAACGATAGCTGTCTTTTGTTTTAAGATAAGTTGGATTACAAAAGTATAGGATGCGTTTGATCATAGATTAAAGTAAGGAACACATTTACTCCCTAAAATATCTACTTCAACTTTAATACATCTGTTTTTAATATCTGCATTATCGGTTCTTATTTCTTCCTGAATTGCTTTCTTTTTTATGTCTTTAATTTCTTCTGCAATTGGCTTTAAGTCTCTATCATCAATATGTAAATAATTTATTCCGTCTGCATAGGAAAGCGGAATGAAATAGATTCTCCCATTTTGACTGAACTTAGCTACTGTGAAAAGCTTGTCTTTTATTTTATTGAGATTTTTAAAGTCAGTTTGTAAAACATCTTCATCAGTATCAGGAAAATATATTGTATCGTTTTGTTGTAAAGAGAATAAATATTTCAGATTACTGGACATACTATCTTTTATACCTCTAACTGCATCAAACATCGTAACTGTTTCAAATTCTCTTTT
>JANXQO010000122.1 GCA_025353485.1 Chitinophagales bacterium | reverse complement strand
ATCATTTTACAAAAAATTTCTTCTTATAAATCAGAACGGCTAAAAAATCCGGCTCAAACTTTTTTATGAAAAAACAATTTTTAATTACCCTCACCCTTTTTGTTTCTACCATTTCATTTGCGCAGATAACGCCAACATTTGGTGTGAAAGCGGGTTTCCTGTCTTCAGGTATAAGAGGCGAAGCTTCCAGCAATCTTGATAACCTGTTAAGTTTTTCTAACGGCGCTATCACTACCAATAACCGCACAGGTTTTTTTGCAGGCGGTTATGCAGGCATACCGCTTACTGATATGATATCCATAGAGCCGGGATTATATTATTCTCAAAAAGGTTACGACCTGGTTGGCTCAATAAATATTAAAGGAGTTGGATTTTTAGGCGCCAATGCAAAAGCAAGATTACAATCATCGTACATTGATGTACCGGTATTGCTGAAAGTAAATGTTAGCGGCTTACAATTATTTGCAGGTCCGCAGTTTTCTTATTTAATGAAAGCAAATTTAAATACTACTGCCGGCCTGTTAGGTTTCAATTTTATAAACAGTAATATGGATGCTACTGCACAATTTAATCGCTGGGATGCAGCAATAACAGGTGGTGTGGGTTATAAATTATCTAAGGGAATAAACATTAGTGCATCGTATGATTATGGGTTATCAAAATTAGATGCCAATAAAAATGCAAAAGCGTATAACCATGCTTTTAAAATAGGTGTTGGGTTTGATCTGTAAAATATATGGATATAAGTTCCGCTTAGTAAATCCAATAAAACGCCTGACTTTTGTGAAATGAAGAAAACATTTCTACTGGTGTTATGTTGCTGGTTTTTAGTTGCCGTTTTTTCGCAGAACAAACCGGCATATATTTTATACAATGCAAAAGGTAAAAAAGTTTCTTATCAAAAAATGCTGAGGAAACTGCTTGAGAAAGAGGTTGTACTGTTTGGTGAATTTCATAACAATCCAATATCACACTGGTTGGAATTGGAAGTAGCAAAAGACCTGAAAGAAAACAGGGAGCTTGTACTCGGCGCCGAAATGTTTGAACAGGATAATCAGCCTGCACTTGATCTTTACCTGCAGGATAAATTATCTGCAAAAGGATTAGACTCAATGGCACGTCTCTGTAAAAATTATACAACCGATTATGCTCCACTGGTAAATTTTGCAAAAGAAAATAATATCGTTTTTTCTGCCACCAATGTGCCGCGGAGATATGCGGCAATGGTTGCCAAAGGAGGCTTTCAGGTATTGGATACTATTTCTGCAAAAGAAAAAGCATGGATAGCCCCATTACCTATCGCTTACAATGCAGAACTGCCCGGCTATAAAAATATGCTTGCCATGATGCCCGGCCATGGTGGTGAGAACCTGCCCAAAGCGCAGGCTATTAAAGATGCTACCATGGCATATTTTATTTTACAATATTACAAACCCGGAAGTTTGTTCATCCATTATAATGGCGCTTATCATTCTGAGAATTATGAAGGCATAGTTTGGTATTTAAAAAACAACCGGCCCCAACTGAAGATCACTACGATCACTACCGTTTCGCAAAAAGATATTTATCAACTGCTGAAAGAAAATAAACACAAAGCTGATTTTATTATTTGCGTGGATGGGGATATGACAACAACTTATTAGTGTTGTTCATTATGCGTAAAATTATATTGCTATTACAAACTTTTTCTATCTTACATTTTATAATCACCCTCAGTTTATGAAAAAAATAATTTTTCTTTTTGCATTCCTGACTTTTCAATTCTCTTTACTTGCACAAACTTTCCCCAGCAGTTTTACTGATGGAAAATACATTACTGTTAATGGCGCAAAACTTTGGGTTGTATTGGTTGGCAAAGGTGAACCGTTACTTATTATTCCCGGCGGACCAGGCGGTAATCATCTTGGATACAGAAGTTTTGATTCGATGGCCAGTACCAATACGCTTGTTTATTTTGATGCATTTGGAAGAGGCAAATCTGATACAGCAAAGGATGTAAAAGAATATTCCCTTGCACGTGATATTGAAGACCTTGAAGGTTTGCGTATTGCTTTGCATTATAATAAATGGAATGTACTCGGGCATTCTTATGGCGGATTGGTAGCTCAGGGATATGCGTTAAAATATCCAACACATGTTAGTCATCTTATTTTGGCCAATACATTTCACAGCTTTATCATGTGGCAGGAAAATGATGATAACAGCAATCATGAAATAAAAGAAAATTATCCTGAGGTTTGGGAAGAGCTAATGAAGATACGTGAGGAAGGCGCAGTATCCAGTGATCAAAAACACCAGGATATTTATGGCAAAGTACCTTATGGATTTTTGTATGCTTACAATCCTGAAAATTTTGTAAGCCGTTCCAACATAAAAAGAATGCCTTATCCAAATCCATTCAATGCAAAACTGTATTACCAGATGGTAGGCAAGGATGGTGATTTTATTGTGGGAAGCGATATTGGTAATTTTGATTTTAGAAAAGAGTTGAAAAAACTTACAATGCCTGTATTAATTTATGGAGGGAGATATGACCGTGTGGCTGTACCCAAAATGATGATTAAATACAAAGATTATTGCCCACAAGCTAAGTTTGTAATGTTTGAAAACTCCGGCCACAATCCACAGGTGGAGCAACCTGGTGAATTGTTTGAATTGCTTGGAAATTTTTTTAAAAAATAATTTTAACTCTCACTTTTTCTCTGCATTGCTGGTAGTATCATTTAACTTTTGAGTGCCTTTGTTTTGCACCGAATGATGATGCTCATTGCCCGGATCTATTTCGTTTTCTTTCTGCACTATTTCTTCCTTATCATTCATCTGTTTATTTTGTTGGCTTAGTTTATCACCGTTTTTTAATCTTTATTCATAAATAATACTTGGGAATCTCTAATAACAGTAAGTTTAAACTTTCCAAAAGTTTAAATTAAGCATTGGCGTTAGTTTATAATTACCAACTTT
>JANXQO010000121.1 GCA_025353485.1 Chitinophagales bacterium | reverse complement strand
AGCATATCAACAAAATTGTAAACAATAATATTCAAATCATTCTGCAACATGTTATGCATATTATCAACCATTTTTTGTCCATCGTGGTGGTTGGTAATTTTTGTGTAGGAAAATTTCAGATCGGTTTTTCTCAATCGCTGCAACTGTGCTTTAAAAAATCCTTCTTCAAACATATTTTTACCACCTTCTTCATCATCGTTTTTCCATTCTACAGGGAATTGCTTTTCAATCTCAACCGGCAGCAGGCCTGCAAAAATTGCATTACGGCAGTATTGTGTTGCAGTTGGCAAAATAGAATAAAACGTTTCTTCTTCCAGTATTCTAAAACTCTCTGCAAATATTGGCTGAATTGTTTTCCATTGATCAAACCGTAAATTATCTATCAGTACAAAAAAAGTTGGCGTTCCTTTTTCAATATGAGGAAAAACTTTATACTTCATTAAGGTGTTACTCATAACCGGTACATCAGCCGCAGGATTAGTAACCCATGAAGAATAATTTTTTGAAATGAATTTAAAAAATTCTGTATTGGCTTCCTGTTTTTGTGATTGAAAAATTTCCTGCATTTCCGGGCTGTCGCTTTTCTTCATTTCAAGCTCCCAGTAAACAAGCTTTTTATAAATTTCCATCCACTCATTATAATCAGGATTGTTACTTAGTGCCATAAATAATTCCCTGAACTGCTGTTGATAGGATGAGGTTGTTTTTTCAGCAACAAGCCTTCGGTTATCAATTATTTTTTTTAATGAAAGCCAAACCTGGTTTGGATTAACCGGCTTTATTAAATAATCTGTTATCTGCGAGCCAATGGCTTCATCCATTAAATTCTCTGTCTCATTTTTTGTAATGAGCACAATTGGCGTTTGCGATTTTATTTCTTTAATCTTCTGAAGTGTTTCCAAACCTGAAATACCCGGCATACTCTCATCAAGCAATACAACATCCACTTCATTATCCTTTACATAATCAACCGCATCGAAACCATTGCTTAACGATTTTACTTCATATCCTTTATTTTCCAAAAACATGATCTGGGATTTTAAACTCTCCATCTCATCATCAACCCATAAAATTTTTGCTAAACTCATAAACTAAAAATTATTTTGATTACCGGCATTTTTTCTTTGATCCTCATCGTTGTGTTAATTTACTATTACTATTTATCTTTATTCAACAAGCTTGTAATTTCCTTTTCACCGGGGAGCCTCTCCCTCTTATGCCCGCCTGAATGAATTTATTCGGGCAGGCCTCTCCGACAGAGAGGGACGGTACTTCATAATAAATCCAATCATTAAATCTTCCATATCAATTGTATTACTTTTCCATGCAATTAAAGCTGCATTAAAAACTTTCGGAATAAAGTATTTTCTGACAAAAAATAAACACAGAACCTAAGTTCCCCCTTCGGGGTCAGGGGGCTTCACAAATGTAATTTATTCCCATTCCAAAAATTACCTTTGCAACCATGCTTATACATTTTAACAATTTATAGATGTCGTATCGCAAAATAATCAACGATCCTGTTTATGGCTTTATAACTATTGATGATCCTTTAATCTTCACCATTATTTCTCATCCTTATTACCAGCGATTACGGCGCATTCACCAGATGGCAATGGCAGCGCTTGTTTACCCCGGTGCGGTACATACAAGGTTACATCATTCACTGGGTGCATATCATTTAATGTGTAATGCAATTAATGAATTAAAAAGTAAAGGTTTTGAAATAACAAAAGAAGAAGAACAGGGAGCCAAAGCTGCTATCCTTTTACACGATATTGGCCACGGACCTTACTCTCATGCTTTAGAAGATACGCTGATAGAAGGAGTGACACACGAAGAAATTTCATTGTTGTTGATGAAAAACATGAATGGCCAAATGAACGGCCAACTGCAAACAGCGATAGATATTTTCACAGATAAGCATCCCAAAAAATTTTTGCATCAATTAGTGAGCGGGCAACTTGATGTAGACCGCATGGACTACCTGATGAGAGATAGTTTTTTTACAGGCGTAAGTGAAGGGGTGATTGCCTACGACCGCATTATAAAAATGCTTACAGTACATAACGGGGAATTAATGATAGAAGAGAAAGGAATTTATTCAATTGAAAAATTTTTAGTCAGCAGGCGGTTGATGTACTGGCAGGTTTACCTGCACAAAACTGTTTTATGTGCCGAAAAAATGATGGTAAATATTATTAAGCGGGCTAAAGCAATAAAAGCTAAATCTCCTTCAGCAACTTTAAATATTTTTCTCAGCGATGATTATAAACAACATGGCATAGAAAAATTTCTTACAGAATTTTGTAACCTTGATGATTACGATTTCTTACAGGCAATAAAGCGCTGGGTTGATCACCCGGATAAGATATTATCGTTTTTATGCAAAGGCATAATTAACCGCAATCTTTTAAAAGTAAAATATTTTTCACGACCGGTATCTGCGGAATTATTGAATAAGAAAAAAACGGAAGCTGCTCAAAAATTAAACATTTTAGAAGCAGAAGCGTCATACCTGGTATTTACCGGAGAAACTCAAAATAAAACATACAATACCTTGGATGAACATATTCATATTTTATTTAAAGACGGTACAGTAAAAGATATTTCTAAAGTAGATAATGCCTTAATTAATCAATCTTTATTTGGCACAGTAAAAAAATTTTACATTTGCTATGCAGGATAGCTGCAAACTTCAGGCAATGATGCGTAAGCAAAATTCAAATTGCCCGAAACTTGTAGCCTGAAACCTGTAGCTTGCAACTAATGAATCTCTTTTATGCAGTTTAACGCAGCGCAAATAGCATCCCTGATCAACGGAAAAATCGAAGGCGATGATACCGTCTCCATTTCATCATTTGGTAAAATTGAAACTGCAATAAAGGGGCAGTTAGCATTTTTGGCGAACCCTAAATACGAGGAACATTTACATTTAACCAATGCATCCATCATCATCATAAATGATTCACAGGAAATTAAACAAAAGCCTGAAGCAACATTAATTCGTGTACCTGATGCCTATTCTGCTATAGCAACTATTTTAACGCTGTACCAAAAATTGAGAACCGAACAAATGAACGGTATTCAGCAGCCTGTATTTATTGCCACCACTTCCAAAATGGGACAAAGTGTTTTTATCGGAGCCTTTACGTATGTAGGTGAAAATGTTATTATAGGTGATAATGTAAAAATATTTCCGCAGGTTTTTTTGGGAGATAATGTTAGCGTTGATGATAATACAATTATATATCCCGGGGTAAAGATCTATCATGATTGTATTATCGGAAAAAATGTAACTATACATGCAGGCAGCGTTATTGGCGGCGATGGTTTTGGATTTGCTCCCCAGCAGGATGGCACTTTTAAAAAAATTCCACAGATTGGAAATGTGATTATAGAAGATGATGTGGAAATTGGCGCCAATGCTACCATTGACAGGGCTACCCTTGGCTCTACCTTAATAAAATCAGGAGCCAAGCTGGATAATCTTATACAGGTTGCTCACAATGTTGAGGTAGGAAATAATACAGTGATTGCTGCGCAGGCTGGTATAAGCGGCAGTACAAAAATTGGCAACAATGTTATGATCGGGGGCCAGGCAGGAGTTGTTGGTCATTTACAAATTGCAGATGGCAGTAAAATAAATGCACAAAGTGGTGTAAGCAAATCAATGAAAATACCCAATACAACAGTTACCGGATCGCCTGCTTATGATTATACAAGTGCATTACGCAGCCAGGCTTTAAACCGTAACCTGCCAGACATGGAAAAAAGAATTGTTGAATTAGAACAATTGATCCAGCAATTGCTGGCAGAAAAAATATCCCACTAACCTTATTAACATTCTCCTTTCATTTCATTGTTATCACCTCACAATCAAAATCCGATTCTTTTCATACTTTCGTGCATATGGAGCAAATGAACTCTAGGGAGGAATATTTTCAACACACCATAAAGAAAGAATTAACTATTTCAGGTGCTGGTATCCATACAGGTCAATCCGTAACGATAAGGCTTAAGCCTGCAGAACCCAATACAGGCATAATTTTTCAAAGAATTGATTTACCAGGTAAGCCAATTGTAAAAGCGGATGTTGATAATGTAATTGAAACTAACCGAAGCACTACCATAGAACAGAACGGTGCAAGAATAAGTACCATAGAACACATTATGGCAGCGCTGGTAGGTATGCAGGTAGATAATGTGTTGATTGAAATTGATGGAGAGGAAATTCCAATTCTTGATGGTAGCGCTGAACCTTTTATAGAACAGTTTGAAAAAGTTGGTGCAGCAAAACAGGATGCAAAAAAAATATATTATTCAATAGATCACAATATTACATTTTCAGATGAAGAAAAGAAAGTTGAAATGGTTGCCCTGCCTTATCATCAATATCGTATCAACACTTTGATAGATTTTAATTCACCTGTATTGGGTACACAACATGCTTCTTTAAAAAACATTGCTGACTTTAATAAAGAAATAGCTCCCAGCAGAACATTTTGTTTCTTTCATGAGTTAGAAGTTTTACTCGCAAATAATCTTATTAAAGGTGGCGATATAAATAATGCAATAGTTGTTGTAGATCAACCCGTAACTCAGGAACAGATAATGCGGCTATCAAAAGTATTTAATAAAAAAGATGTAAAAGTTACTGAGTCCGGCATACTTAATAACCTTGAATTACGCTTTCCCAATGAGCCGGCAAGGCATAAGTTATTGGATGTTGTTGGCGATCTTGCACTTGTTGGCTATCCTTTTAAAGCACATATTATTGCCAACAGACCCGGACATTCATCCAACATAAAATTTGCAAAAAAAATAAAAGAGCATATCAAAAAATATAAGAACAGGCAGGATATTCCAAAGTATGATCCAAATCAAACTCCGCTCTACGATATACAGGAAATTGAAAAAATATTACCCCACAGGTACCCCTTTTTGCTGGTTGATAAAGTAATGGAATTGTCCGATACTCATGTTATCGCCATAAAAAATGTAACGTATAATGAGCCTTTCTTCCAGGGCCACTTTCCCGGAAACTCAGTAATGCCGGGGGTTTTATTGGCAGAAGCTTTAGCACAGGCAGGCGGCTTCATTGCCATTCCAAGAGATTCACAGGATAAATATGATACTTATTTTTTAAAGATTGAGAGCTGTAAATTCAAACAAAAAGTTGTGCCGGGAGACACCCTAATTTTAAAAATGGAATTGCTTCATCCCATACGCAGGGGCATATGTGAAATGAGAGGAACCATTTATGTTGGAGATAAATTAGTAACAGAAGCTATCCTTGTTGCACAAATAGTAAAACGTCCAAAACCATAAGTATGATTAGCCCTCTTGCACATATTAACCCTTCTGCCCAAATAGGAAAAAATGTAAGAATAGATCCTTTTGCTGTAATTGAGGCAGATGTGTCAATTGGTGATGATAGCCATATAATGTCGCATGCTATTATTATGTCAGGAAGCCGGATCGGTAATGGATGCAGGATCTTTCCTTCAGCAGTTATTGGCGCAATACCACAGGATCTAAAATTTGAGGGAGAAAAAACAACTGTGGAAATTGGTAATAATACTACCATTCGTGAATGTGTTACCATTAACCGGGGAACTAAAGACAAACATAAAACAGTGGTGGGTAATAATTGTTTACTAATGGCATATTCACATCTTGCACATGATTGCATAATTGGCAACAATGTAATATTAGCTAACACTGTACAACTTGCCGGGCATGTTACCGTAGGCGATTATGCCATAATCGGCGGCATGGCAGCAGCCATTCAGTTTGCTACAATTGGCGCCCACACTTACATTGCCGGCAACAGTGAGATAAGAAAAGATGTTCCCCCTTACATTAAAGCAGGCCGTACACCATTAAGTTATGTTGGATTAAATTCCGTAGGCCTGGAAAGAAGAGGATATACAAAACAAAAAATTAATGAGATACTTGAGATCTACCGTCAACTATATCTTAGAGGATTAAATACCACACAGGCTTTGGAAAATATTGAAAAAGATCTGCCTTCATCATCTGAAAAAGATCATATAGTTAATTTTATTAAGGCAAGCAAACGCGGTATAATAAAGGGCTTTGGAAAAGGCAGCAATGATGAAGATTAACCTTAAAAATGTTGGTAAGCGTTTCAACAGGGAATGGATATTCCGCCATCTCGATTTTACATTTCAATCTGCAGCATCGTATGCTATCACCGGGCCTAATGGTTCCGGCAAATCAACACTGTTACAGATAATAGCCGGGGCAACTATTTTTAATGAAGGAGATATAGACTATTTTTTAGCCGGTAAAAAAATACTTTCAGAAAATGTTTACTCTAACATTTCCATCGCTGCTCCTTATTTAGAACTGGTGGAAGAAATGACATTGACAGAGTTTTTACACTTCCATTCCAAATTAAAAAGCTGGCTGCCTTCTTTTGATGCAGAAAAAATAATTTCAATTATTAATTTAGAAGAAGCCGCACAAAAACAAATAAGATATTTTAGCAGCGGCATGAAGCAGCGGGTAAAATTAGCCCAGGCAATATTTAGTAATGTGCCTGTTGTTTTATTAGATGAGCCCTGCACCAATTTAGACGAAGAAGGAATTGCGCTGTACAAAACTTTGGTAAATGATCATTGCAAAAACCGGTTACTTATTGTAAGCAGCAACGATGAACAGGAATATGATTTTTGTAAAGAGATAATCAATATTAAAAATTATAAATTGTAGGTATAACATTCTGCTTATCGCATTTGCAGTTAGGCATGCTAAATAAATATCAGAAAAATAATAATTTTGAATCAGACGATTACAATTCAATTTTATGACTTTTAAAAGAACCGGTGCTGATAATACAGACTTCCAACATCTTGTCGCTTTACTTGATGAAGACCTTGCAATAAGAGACGGTAATGAACACTCCTTCTACGATCAATTTAATAAGATAGTAAACATCCGTAATGCCATCGTTTGCTATGTTGACAATAAACCAACAGGCTGTGGTGCATTTAAAAAATATGACCAAAAGAAAGTAGAAATAAAAAGAATGTATGTATTGCCTGAATACCGGGGGAAAGGTACCGGCCTTGCCATTTTAAAAGAATTAGAATTGTGGGCAACAGAATTAAATTTCTCTGCATGCATTTTAGAAACCGGGAAAAACCACCCGGAAGCAATACGGTTGTATCAAAAAGCAGGATATGCAATAATTAAAAATTATGGGCAATATGAGAATGTTGAAAATAGTGTTTGTATGATAAAGGCCGTTTTGTAATTGTAATGCACAACATGCAATCTTACAATAAACCAGAGTACAAAAAAATCCTTTGTAACCTGCCGATGAATTTTATACATTTAAAAAATGGAAACAATAACACTCAAAGCTTTCTTTCATAATGAAATGGAATGTATTGGAATTTTTTTTAGGCAAAATGCAACAATCAATTATATTTTTCAAAAAAAAGCCGGTGCCCGGTGGAGCCGTACACACAGGTGCTGGTATGTGCCCTGCACCAAAAAAAATTATGAAATGCTTGCCAATGCCATATCCGGAAAAGCTATTTTACAAACTGATGCATTAAAAGAATATTTAGAAAAGAAAAAAAATAAGCCTGCCAGGCCTGCATCTTACCAGGATAAAGCGGTTGAAAAGAAGCAAACAAAAAAACCTGCTGCACAACATCCTGCGATAAAGCATACACTAAGTAAGGAAAACAAAGAAGGACTTAAGCAATTTCATCAGCACTTAATATTAAAAAGTTACAGCGCATCAACCATTCGCACCTATACCAATGAATTTGTTCAATTTTTAAATGCGATAAATAATACACCCACTTATCAATTCACCGCTTCACGCATAAAAGATTATTTACAATATTGTTTTGAAAAATTAAAGCTTAGCGAAAATACCCTGCATAGCAGAATGAATGCACTAAAATTTTATTTTGAACAGGTTTTGAAGAAAGAGAAATTTTTTTGGGAGATACCGAGACCAAAAAAGCCGTTGCAGTTACCAAAAGTATTAGGAGAAAATGAACTGGGAAAACTTTTTAGTGCGCTCACTAATAAAAAACATAAGGCAATTTTATTTACCGCTTATAGTGCAGGGTTAAGAGTAAGCGAAGTAGCCGCCTTAAAAATTAAGCATATAGACAGCGACAGAATGCAAATAATAATTCAGGATGCAAAAGGAAAAAAAGATCGTTACGTACCTCTTAGCCCTGTGCTTTTAGATATCCTGCGGCAATACATAAGAAGCTATACACCGCCACCAAAGGAATATTTATTTGAATCAGAACAAACAAAAGATGCTTATCCAACCCGGACATTGCAAAGAATATTTCAAATGGCAAGAGAAAAAGCAGGAATAAAAAAAGATATTGGTATCCATAGTCTTCGTCATAGCTTCGCCACGCATTTGCTCGAAAAAGGGACAGACATACGTTATATTAAAGATTTATTAGGTCATTTTAATATAAAAACAACCGAACGATATTTACATGTAAGCAGGCAATCATTGGTAAATATTATAAGTCCGCTTGATGATCTCTTTAATAAAGGAAAAATTGATTGGTAATTTTTTTTACAATTGAGATGGCGAACAAAAAAATAAAAATTGTATTTGCGCAACAACAATACATAATAGCGAAGATTATACAGTTGAAAACCAATTTGTCAATTTGAGTAGAGTGCCATATATTTAAGTGTTGTACGCAACCCTATTTGACAATTCCGTTCACCTTCAAGTGACGGGACATTCAATGCGAAAACCCTAACAGCCCACCGCACATTGCAGCACATTTGCAAGGCACACAGAACCCCGACACAAAACCAACCTTGCAAAAGAGCTGCAATTGCCAACACACTGCAAATATTTTTCGGTTCGACATTTATTTTGACCATACGAACTAAGCCTGTTAATATCAGCACACTTTTATTAGTGACGTTTACTACAACTTAAATAAGCCAACGGTATTTTACACCCGGCTGAAAATAATTTTTAATTTGGAGAGTTGATAATTAATGTGCCATCGTAAAATTGCACTTCACCGGTTGTTATATCATGGGTGCCGCCAACAATACCAATACTTCCGCTTTCTATCATTTCTTTTAAAATAGGGCTACGTTCCATAATGGCATGTACTGTTCTTTTTACATTAATACTTGCAACCTTTTCTACAAATTCACTATTGCCAGAATTACGATTTTCCGTTACAGTTTTTTCATCATATACTGCAGGCTGTATTTTACTTAACAGTGCTGTAAGGTTACCCATTTCCACATGGTCGCA
>JANXQO010000090.1 GCA_025353485.1 Chitinophagales bacterium | reverse complement strand
AAATAAATAATAAAATATTTTCTCTATCCTTTTACCTTAATTATTATAATACCAATTATCTAAAAAAAATAATCTTCTTCTCAGGTAATTTTTTAAAAATTATTTCGGCAAATAAAAAATATTTACCGGCATGGGGAAGATATAAATTCTTACTGCCTTCTCAAATTTTAAAAAGCCGGGTAAATATTAATGAAAAAAAACATAATTTATAGAAATGGAAGCTACCAATTTTATTTAAATGCACTTAATCAGAACAAGCATATACACTTCCATTTCGCAGGTTATAACTATCCTGTCAGGGATAATTGCCGTAAAAGTTATAGCGGAAAAAATAGGCCCGGAAGGTATTTCACTTCTTGGGCAGTTTCAAAATATAACCGGCATAATGGTGCTGGTTGCAACAATGGCTATTGGGCAGGGGGTAATTAAACATTTGGCAGAGTTTGGTCTTGATAAAGATAAACAGCAACAGATAATTAAAAATGGTTTATGGGTTGTTATCATAAGCTCTTTTATTGTAGCCATTATTACCTTACTATTTAGTAAACCTCTTTCTCTATATTCATTTAAGCGAACTGATTATTACTCTGTATATTTTTTGTTCGGTATTTTTTTACCACTAGTTAGCATTAATACATTTTTTAACTGGGTACTTAACGGATTAAAATACATACCGTGGCTAACCGTAGTAAATATTACGGCCTCAATTATTAATTTGATCATCACAATTATATTAGCAAACAAGCTTGGCGTTTATGGTGTTTTAATCAGTACCAATTTTGTAAACCTTTTTTTACTTATTCTTAATTTATTCATCTTTAATAAGTACCGTTGGTTTTCTTTTTCTTCATTAAACTTTGGCATTGATAAACAAATACTGGTTTCACTTTTAAAGTTTTCTTCCATGGGGTTTTTAGCCGGATTTGGATCACCATTTTGCCAAATCCTTATAAGAAATAAATTAATCTCTGTTTTTGGAATTGAAATGGCCGGCCAATGGCAGGCTGTTTCAAGAATTTCAGATTTTTATTTAGGCTTTGTATTATCAGTGCTTGCAGTTTATTATCTCCCAAAATTTTCTGAAATAGTAAGTAAAGAGAATTTAAAAACAGAAGTAATAAAAGCCTATAAATATTTAATACCACTTGTTTCTGTAATGGCATTAATCATATGGTTAATGCGCTATTTTATAATTAAGGTATTACTTACTGAAAAATTTTTGCCATCCGCACAGTTATTCGGATTTCAAATGATTGGTGATGTTTTTAAAGTAATGGGATGGTTGCTAAGTAGCCTTCTATGGGCAAAAGCTATGACGAAAACTTATTTAATCTTAGATAGTTTATTTTTCATACTATACATAGTAATAACCTTTGCATGCCTTTCAATTTTCGGATTTAAAGGAGTTACCATAGGTTTTTTTATTGAATATTTTTTATATTGGATAGTGCTACTGGTTATTTTTTCAAGATATTTAAAGGTTAAAAAAAATATAATTGAATAATAGTGAATAATTATTTTTTATATGCCTTCACACAAAAGCACCATAACTAAAAAAATCAATATAACTTAAAAATTACTACAGGTTTAAATGGATCTCACATCGCTGTTGTGTTTGAAAAGAAATGAAAAAAACTATTCTTCATATTATTTATAACCTTGGCCGCGGCGGAGCAGAAACTATGTTGGTAACCGTTGTTAAGGAGCTACCCGATTATAATAATATTATTGTAACACTTTTTCCACAAAATCATTTTAAAGATGAATTGAAATGTGATAAATATTATTGCCTTAACCTAACCTCTATTCTTCAGCTTCCTTTTACAGCGCACCGTTTAAAAAAAATAATAAAAGAGAATAATGTTGACATAGTGCATTCCCATTTATTTTGGCCTACCATTTTAGCAAGAATGGGTACACCAAAAAATATTCCGCTTATGACCACAATTCATGCATTTATTGCCACTTCGGTGGAATATAAAAACTGGTACATTAGGGTCCTTGATAGAATTACTTACAGATTTCATAAAAATATAATTATCACTGTTGCTAAAGGGGCATTAGATGAGTACTTTAATTTTTTGAAACTAAAGCCATACAAAACGTATGCATTACACACTTTTGTAGATGTAAAAGTTTTTAATGACAGTAATGCATTACCCAAAAAAGAAAGCAGTGTTTTTAAATTAATAACAGTGGGGGCTTTACGCAAACAAAAAAATCATACTTATTTATTAAAAGCATTTAAGCTTTTAGATAACAAAAAATTTCAATTGGATATTTATGGAGAAGGACCTCTTCGTATGCAAATGGAAGCGATCATTCATGATAATGATCTTAACGTAAATTTAAAAGGAGAGGTACGTGATATTCAGCATGTTTTAAATCAATATGACCTTTACGTTATGTCATCCTCCTTTGAAGGGTTTTCTTTAAGCGTACTTGAAGCAATGGCGATGCGGATGCCATTATTATTGAGTAATATAAAATCATTCAGAGAACAGTGTGAAAACACTACAGTATATTTTGATCTGGATAATATAAAAGATTTTACAGAAAAACTTAAAACAATGGCATCAGATAAAAACTATTTAGAAAATCTTGGAAAGGCAGCACATATAAGGGCCGTAAATAATTTTACACTGGAACAACATATGCAGGGATTAAGAAAAATATATTCAGCAGTACTTACAAATAATTAAAGACTTTGAGACTGAGTGAAATAAAGAAAAAAATATTATTTATTTCCTATGATGGATTGACAGATCCTTTAGGGCAAAGCCAGATAATTCCTTACCTCGCAGGTTTAACAAAATATAATTATGAGTTTACAATTTTAAGTTGCGACAAACCTCATTTATATAAAAAAAATAAAGAGTATGTTGAAAATCTGATCACACCTTACCCCATCAAATGGGTATCTGTTCCATACCATAAACATCCTCAGGTATTCTCTTCAATCTTTGATTTTTATCAACTAAAAAAAAAGGCAAAAGCTTTACATAAAAAAGAAAAATTCGATATGGTGCATACAAGGCCTGGTGTTCCTACGCTGGTTGCGCTTTGGCTCAAAAAAAAATATAGCATAAAATTTTTGAATGATGTTAGAGGATTTTGGGCAGATGAAAGACTGGATGGCGGCATGTGGAATTTAAAAAATGTTTTTTTAAAAAAAATATATACTTTTTTTAAACAGCATGAATATGAATGTATTGAAAAATCTGATTATACCACCTGCCTTACTAATCATGCAAAAATTGAAATGCATACATGGACAAATATTACCGGTCAGCCGGTTGCAATAGAAGTAATTCCATGCAGTGTAGATATGAATTTATTTGATCCCGGCAATATTGATCAGGCATTAAAACAAAAATTTAAAACAGAATTAAAGATTAGGGATGATGACTTTATTGTTAGTTATCTTGGTTCCATAGGCGGCTGGTACCTTACCGATGAGATGATGCAGTTTTGCAGAATACTTCTTACTAAAATACCAGGAACAAAATTTTTATTCATCTCCCCACACCGTCATGATGTAATTATAGAAGCTGCTAAAAAATACGCTATCCCTGCTGATAAAATAATTGTAAAAAATGGAGCACGGCATGAAGTTTCTACCCTGTTATCTTTCAGTAATTATTCTTTATTTTTTATAAAACCCTGTTATTCAAAAATATCTTCTTCACCAACTAAGCATGGAGAAATAATGGCAATGGGCATTCCGGTTATCACCAATGCAGGTGTAGGGGATGTAGAAGAAATAACAACAAAATATAATGCAGGTATTGTACTAAAAAACTTAAATAATCAGGAATATCAAAAGGCGGCGTTACTAATTGCTGAAGGAAAATCATTTAATAAGGAAGAAATAATATCAGGTGCAAAAGAATATTATAATTTAGAAAATGCGATCCAAAAGTATCTCTACGTTTATAAACAAATATTGGGTTAACAGGTTACAGCTTCTTCCCTACCCCATGCCAGTAAGGCGTTCCATCGCTTATTACAATCTCTGCTAACCCTGCGGCTTTCATCATTTCTTCTACCTGTTTGCGGGTAAATCTTTGTTCCAGTCTTGTTCCAAACCTGTCGAGTGCATCATTTCTCATAACAAAAAAAGCTTTGTTACTATAATCAGCAAGAGGAATTTTTTTGGCAATATTCTTTATGCCGAGCCAATCAAAAAAACGGGATAAGGATACTAATGGTAAGTAAACTAATGCAGCTATAATATCGCAAACAAATTTTTTAATGCCGGCAGGCAACCGGCTTATTATTTGGCGTAAAACATCGGAAATAGCAAACGCTGTTCTGGTTAAAAACCCTTTATCAGAAATATCATGATACAGGTAAGCGTAAAAATAGCCACCGTGCTTTACTTTTTTTACACAATCAATCATCGCCTGCTGTGTATCGGGGATGTGATGCAGAACGCCTACGCTCATTGCAAAATCAAAAGTTTCATCATTAAAAGGCAATGTATTTATGGATGCCTTTGTCAATCTTACATTATCAATATTTTTTAAAAGATTATCGGCTGCAAAAATCGCATTGCTGGGATCAACCGCCTCAATAAACCCCGCCCGTGATGCCATAACTTTTGTCCATCTTCCGCTGCCACAGCCAATATCAATGGCATAGCTGTTTTTATTTAAAATCCTTTCGTTGATAATATCAAAATATTCATCCACACTTGTACTTATCATCTCATCAGAGAAATCATGAAATTTAAGCCACTCCTCACCAAATTCTTCTACTACCTTTTCATCAATATTACTTCCTGAAATTTCAAATATGCTTATCTCCCTGCCGTGTGGTGAAATCTTTTGCAGAGGTTGTATATTATAATTACTTTTCATTTTGCTATCATGGCAAAAATATAGTTTAAAACAACATTGCTGTAAAAGAGAGCGTTGTTGTATTTGTTTTATTTTTACTACTATTCAAAACATTATATGTCTTTTAGATTTTTAATTGTTGGCGCAGGGTTCTCCGGATCTGTAATGGCTAACCGGCTTGTTGAAAAATTAGATTGTACCATTGATATATGGGACGAAAGAGAACATATCGGCGGCAACTGCTATACAAAAAGGGATAAAGAAACGGATATAATGGTTCACCAATACGGTCCACATATTTTTAATACCGATAAAAAAGAAATCTGGGATTTTGTAAACAGTTTTATTGAATTCAGGCCATATGTACACAGGGTAAAAGCTATGAGTAAGGGAAAAATATATTCATTACCGGTAAATCTGCAAACTATCAATCAAATTTTTGATAAAACTTTTACACCTGCTGAAGCAAAGGAATTTCTTGAAACACTTGGCGATAAAACTATAACTGATCCAAAAAATTTTGAAGAACAGGCTTTGCGTTTTATTGGTAAGCAATTGTACTATGCATTTTTTTATGGGTATACAAAAAAACAATGGGGATGTGAGCCTGCAGAATTACCTGCATCAATTTTAAAAAGAATTCCTGTTCGGTTTAATTATGATGATAACTATCACAACAATATTTATACAGGCATACCGGTTGATGGATATACTGCTCTTTTTGAAAAGTTAGTGGATAATCCAAAAATTAAAACAGAATTAAATAAAAAATTTAATTCATCAGTTAATACCTCCGCATACGATCATATAATTTATACAGGCCCGATTGATGCGTATTTTAATTTTAAATATGGGAGATTAGGATATCGTACTGTAACCTTTGAAAAGTTTACGGAGAACGGAGATCATCAGGGAGTAACACAAATAAATTATTGCGATGAAGATGTACCTTATACCAGAATAGCAGAACATAAACATTTTACACCCTGGGAAGATCATGACAGAACAATTTATTTTAAAGAATACAGCAAAGAAACGGCGGAGGAGGATGTTCCCTATTATCCAAAAAGGCTGCAGGCAGATAAAGATTTATTAATGATATACCGGGCAGATGCTATGGAACTTAAAGGCGTTTCCTTCCTGGGCAGGCTGGCAACGTACAGGTATATGGATATGCATCATGTAATTGGCGAAGCGCTGGGGTACTCTGATGATTTTATAAACGCAGTAAATAATAATATTCCGGTTTCAGTTTTTCCTAACATTGAGGAGTAGAAACTTATATTTGTAATACCTTTTTTACTCTAAAATAAAATAGGCTTTGTAATCTATCCAATAGTAACTTCTTTATGAAAAAAATAATAACCACCTGATGGAAAAAGGAAGTTTTGTCATTTCCCTTGACTTTGAAATTTATTGGGGCGTTTGGGATCTTGTAAGTATTGATAAATATAAAAATAACCTTTTAGGTGTGCGCAAAGCAATACCGGCAATGTTGAATTTATTTGATAAATACAATATCCATGTAACCTTTTCTACTGTGGGTTTTTTATTTTTTGATAATAAACAGGAATTGCTGGATGAATTACCTGTTACCAAACCTAAATATACAATCCCGGGCTTATCCCCATACGAAGGGCATCTTAATACGGTTGGCAGTAATGAAACAGAAGATCCATTTCATTTTGCTCCTTCTCTTATAAAACAAATACAACAGTATGGACAGGAAATAGGCAGCCATACTTTTTCACATTATTATTGTTTGGAAAACGGTCAAACTGTTGATGATTTTAGAGCAGATATCAGAGCCGCAAAAAATATTGCAAATAAAAAAGGAATTTCATTAAAGAGTTTGGTGTTTCCCAGAAATCAATATAGCGAAACGTATTTAAAAGTTTGTAAAGAGGAAGGAATTACATCATTTAGAGGGAATGAAAATGCATGGGTATACAAAGCTCATAAGCATGAAAGTGAAACATTTTTTCGCCGCATTTGCCGCTTTGCTGATGCGCATATAAATCTTACAGGCCATCATTGTTATACAAAAGCTTATATGAAAAATAGTGAACCTATAAATATCCCTTCCAGCAGATTCTTAAAACCTTACTCCAGGTTATTTTCATTTTTGGATTGGATGCGGTTAAAAAGAATTACAAAAAGTATGTCGCATGCTGCTAAAAATGAATTGTGTTATCATTTATGGTGGCATCCTCACAACTTTGGAATTAATTTACAGCAGAATATTAATTTTCTTGAAAAGATTTTACGGCATTTTAGTACGTTAAATATTAAATATAATTTTCAAAGCATGTCAATGACTGAGTTAAGCGAAAAAATACAAAATGAAAACTAAAAACATTGTAGAACTTGCAATTAAAAGGCACGATATAGATGCCTCATGGTTTCAGGATCAGTATCAAAAAAACAATGATGCGGATTTTAATCCGTTTCAATATGGAAGAACTTTGGTAATTAATGAACTTTCCAATATTCTTTCGCAACTACCTTCCGGAGCAAAAATACTTGATGTTGGAAGCGGAACAGGCCATCTTTGTTCCTGGCTTTCAAAACAGGGATTTGATGTAACCGGGGTTGAGCCATCTGAAGAAATGCGGGGTTTTGCAAAAAAAAATTTTCCACAACTTCAGTTTATAAATGCAATCTCATCAAAAATTCCATTTAATGAAAATCAATTTGACCTAATAATTTCATTTGAAGTATTAAGGTATCTTAATCGTGAAGAAAATATAAATACTTACAATGAGTATTACAGAATATTAAAACCAAAGGGGAAAATTTTTGTTACGCATGTAAATATGTTTGCTTCAGATTTTTATTATTTCTTTTATTATCTTAAAAAACCTTTTTATAAATTAAAGAATAAAGTTTATCACTACTGCTATTTTACTACCCCTAAAAGAGAGGAAAACCTGTTAAAAAAAATAGGTTTTTCTCAAGTTCAATCAATAGGAATTATGAGTGCATCTCTTAGAATTGCAAATAAGTTAGGGAAATGGTATTCCAAAATACATCTTCAAATAATAAATAAACTTTTTAAGTCCCAAAAATTTTTAGATAACCCTTTAAAATCTATGGCAGGGCATTTAGTTATTACTGCTACAAAATAATTTGTTTTATTATCCGGGATAGTAATGCATTAATTTATTCTGTTGAGTAACAATATCAAAGGGCTATCTACGTTAATCTTTCACCAATATTCAGTAAAATTTAATGCCCTTTTTTATATGAACAATGTAATTGCTGTAGTGGTTACTTATAACAGGCAACAACTTTTATCAGAATGTATTGCTGCATTAAGAAATCAAACCAGAAAAGTTGATAAAATCCTTGTAATTAACAATGGCAGTACAGATGATACAATAAATTGGCTGAATAATCAGGCAGATATAGAATTTTTTTCGCAGGATAATGTTGGTTCAGCAGGAGGTTTTTATACCGGGATAAAAATGGCTTACGATAGTGGTTATAGCTGGATTTGGCTTATGGATGATGATGGATACCCTAAAAATGACGCTCTGGAAAAGATTTTGGAAAATGATACTGAAGAACTATATCTGAGAAATTGTGCAGTTTTAGATAAAAATAATAAGAAAAATTTTGTATGGAAAACAAAAAATTATACTTCGATTGAACAGGTTATGGAGAGCGAGATTAAAAATACCGGCCGTCCTTTTAATGGTACAATGTTGCATAGAAAAATTGTAGAAAGAGTAGGATTACCCAGACCTGATTTATTTGTATGGGGCGATGAGACTGAATATTATTACAGGATTACCAAAAAAAATAAAATCCCTTCTGTTACTATCACAAACAGCATCCATTATCATCCTGCCACATCATTTTCTTATAAACAGGAGTGGGATTATAAAAGCGGGTGGAAAATGTATTATTATATCCGTAACAGGTTTCATGTTCACCGCAGTAAATTTCCCGCAGTTGCCCCGTTTGCTTATATAATGTATGCCGGTTTTTTATTAGTGTTTGCTTTTATCACATTGGCTTTTCAAAAAAGGGATAAGATAAAAAAATAAGCTTTTATATTTTGGCCTGCAAAAGATGCATTGCAAAATAATTTCAGTGCTTTGCCTGCTACTATTTTAGAACGTCTTACCTCTAACAGGAAGGCATATTCCAAAGCCTTTAAAAGTTTAATAGTACAACAAACGCCAACCTTGCAACAATTTAAAAAAGCCTAAATATAAAATGTAATGGGCTATACTGATTTTCTAATATTCCCTTTTTATCTTGTTTTGTTTGCATTTATATTTAGCAGGCTTCGTCAAAATTATAAAGACCCCCTGTTAAAAAAATATCATAAACAGGGCTTTTGGGTAAAAGTGATAGCCTGTATAGCATTCACTATTTTTAACGCATACATTTCTCCCGGAGATTCTACAGGGCTGTATCATAACGAAGGTGTGAATATTCATAATTTGATTGTACAAGACTTTAAGAACATTGATATTTTATTCTCAGAAGGAAAAAAATTTGATGAAACTTTATTGAGAGACCCCGGTAATGCGGGCTATTTTAAATCTCCCAATAATTTTTTAGTAACAAAAATAGTTGCTGTTCTCTGCTTTATAACATTCAGTAAGTACATGGTAATAAACTTAATTTTTGCATTATTAGCTTTTAGCGGTGCATGGAAGTTATTTTTGTTTTTTTACGAACAGTATCCGCAAATGCATAAAAAATTTGCTATTGCTATTTTATTTCTGCCAACTTTTGTTTTTTGGAGTTCAGGGATTTTAAAAGACAGCATATGCATTGCATCACTTGGCTGGATTACGTACGGTCTTTATGAAATATTTTATAGAAAAAAAGGGATACTTAAAAATTCATTGATAATTATCGTTTTTGGTTACCTCCTCATTATTCTAAAGGTGTACATCCTTATATCTTATGTTCCCTTCTTTATCCTTTTTATTATTCTTAAAAATGTACAAACCGTTAATAATATTGCTTTAAAATATGTGTTAGCACCTGCATTAATTTTAGGAAGTATGTTTGGGTTTACCAAAGCATTAAAATCTTATGGAGATGAATTAGGGCAATTTGCAGTTAAAGATCTTACAACAAGTATTAAAAGATATAACGTAGCATACGAAAATCAGGCTAATTCAGGTTCTGCCAATTCAAATTTTTCTTTAGGTGTTGAATTTGACGGTTCTATGATGGGCCTTGTAAAACTTTCGCCTGTAGCCATTTTTACAACATTTTTCCGGCCCTTTATGTGGGAATCTCATAAACCATCAACAATGCTGTCTTCTCTTGAAGCATTATTATTAATGCTGTTTACAATATATATAATTTTTAAAGCAGGTTTTATAAAATTTTTTAAGTTAATATCAAGCGATTCTCTAATAATGTATTGCTTTTTGTTTTCCTGCGTTTTTGCATTATTTGTTGGCGCCAGCACATTAAATTTTGGTTCGCTGGTACGATATAAAATACCATGTATGCCTTTTTACCTTATTTCTTTATTTCTAATACATGAAAAAGTGAAACAAAAAGCCGCCAGTAAGCTTATATTAAAACCTGCTGTTGCTTTAGAAGAGTCCATTTTCTCTAATGAAAAAACAACACCGGTGTTATCTTTCTCCTAACTCCTTTTGGAGAATATGCACTTATTTTGCTTAAGTGAAAATCAATATACATGTGTGGAATTGCAGGTGCAGTAAATTTTAATCTTTCTCACGATATCATTAAGGCCACTATGTATCACCGGGGCCCTGATGAGCAGGGAAGTTATATATCCCCGAATGTAAATTTTTACCATTTACGGCTTTCAATTTTAGATATTGGCGGTGGTAAACAGCCAATGCAACTTGATGATAAATACACCATAATTTTTAATGGAGAAATTTACAACCACAAAGAGATCCGCAAACAATTTAATTTAAAATGCCAAACATCTTCTGATACGGAAACCCTGTTACTATTATACAGGCGCTTCGGAACTGATTTTTTGCAACACCTTGATGGCATGTTTGTATTTGCCATACACGATAAAGAAAAAAATACAATTTTTATTGCAAGAGATCGTGCCGGTAAAAAGCCTTTGTACTATTTTACCGATAATGAAAAAATAGTTTTTGCCAGCGAATTAAATTGTTTAAAAGGCATGCTGCCACTACAGATGGAAGGGGCAAACTTTTATCAATACCTGCGGCTTGGAGCTTTTTATCGCCGGTTTACTCCTTATAAAAATGTAACAGAACTGGAGGCGGGTAGTTTTCTGATCATCCATTGCGAAACTTTACAAATACAAAAAACACGCTGGTGGAAAATTCATGATTTTTATGTAAAAGAAAATAATGACACGTTCAAAAAGGCTGCTGATACAGTTGATGCATTTTTACATACCTCAATAAAAAGAAGACTCGAATCATCTGACCTTGAAGTGGGATGTTTTTTAAGTGGAGGGATAGACAGCGGATTGGCAACGGCAATAGCCAGTGAATACAATAACCACCTAAAAACGTTTACTGTTTCTTTTGATGGTGAGTATAATGAAGCGCCATTGGCAAAATTGGTGGCAGATAAATACAAAACACATCATACAGAAATAAATATATCATTCAATAATTTAAAAGATGATCTTGAAAAAATTATTTGTAATTATGGAGAACCATTTTTTGACAGCTCTGCCATACCCAGCTTTTATGTTAGCCGTGAAGCAAAGAAATATCTTACCGTAATTATTAATGGAGATGGTGCTGATGAACTATTCGGAGGTTATCGTCGCTATGTTCCATTTTCCAAATATGATTTTTTTAAAAAGAATCTTTTAGTAAAAAGTGGTGCATCTTTTATAAAAAAAATTCTACCTCCATCGGATAACAAGAGATCAAAATACAATTATTTATACAGGCTTGCCTCGCTTGCATCAAAGTCTCATTTGGAGATTTATTTATCTGCGGGAGTAGATATTTTTGAAGATTTTGAAAATAATATCAATACAGATTATGATTATCTCGAAACCATAAAAAATGATTTTGATGTAATTGCCGGTAGTAAATTATCAGGCTTAAAAAAGATCATGAATATGGATTTTGATACTAATCTTTTCAGCGATTTGTTAGTAAAGATGGATATTGCAACTATGGCAAATTCCTTAGAGGGCCGTAGCCCGTTTCTATCAAAAGAGTTATTGGAATATGTGCCTTCGATGAATGATAAATACAAAATAAATGGAGGTACTACAAAATACCTTTTACGTCATCTTGCAAAAAAATATTTACCCGAAACATTAGTAAGTCAGCCCAAGAGAGGTTTCGAAATTCCTTTAAAAAATTGGGTTAACGGGCAATTGAAAGATATGATGAATGATTACATTGGTTCTTCAACATCTCTAAATAAAAAAATTATCCAACAACAGTTTGTAAATAATTTACTGGAGAATAAAATAAAAATTTCACAGGAAAAGAGAGCTAAAATTTTGTGGACCTTATTTTCAATGGAAGTATGGTACAAAAAAGTTTACCTCAATAATTAATACAAATAAAGAATGCCAAAAACGTTGATTAGAATAACTACAGTCCCCATGGCTTTTAAGGTTTTGCTGGCAGGACAACCAAAGTTTATGAGTGAAAACGGGTTTAAGGTAATAATGATAAGTGCAGATGGAAAAGAAGTAGAAGATTTAAAAAAACAAGAGGGATGCAAACATATTATTGTACCGATGACAAGGAGAATAACTCCATTCAGGGATATTGTAAGCTTTTTTAAATTAAGGAGAATCATAAAAAAATACCGGCCTGATATTGTACATACACATACACCCAAAGCGGGATTACTGGGTATGCTTGCAGCCAGGAGCGCAGGTATAAAAATAAGAATACACACTGTAGGCGGATTACCCTTGATTATTGAAACAGGATTTAAAAGACGGCTTTTAATGTTAACAGAAAAGATAACTTACTTTGGCGCTACAGAAATTTGGCCTAACAGCAGGTCAATGATGAATTTTATTATTGATAAAAAACTATCTGAACCACAAAAACTTTCGGTCATAGATAATGGTTCAACTAATGGAATTGATCTTAAAAAATTTTCAAAACAAAATTTAAACGAAGAAATAAAGAATAAAATAAAAGCATCATTACCTCAATTGAAGGGTTTTAAAATATTATGTGTTGGCAGGATGGTAAAAGATAAAGGAATAGAAGAACTGGTTTTTGTTTTTGAAAAACTACAAAAGCTTTATCCGCTGCAGCTTATTTTGGCAGGCCCTTTTGAACCGAAATTAGATCCATTATCATCCCAAACACTTGATACCATAATTAATAATCCTGCCATCACTCATATAAGCTGGAGTGATTCGATTGAATATTATATGGCGCTTTCTGATATTTTTGTACATCCATCGCACAGGGAGGGATTTCCTAATGTAATTTTGCAGGCAGGCGCTATGCACCTTCCTGTAATTTGTTCAAACATTCCCGGTAATGCAGATATTATACAAAATGAAAAAACAGGATTAATGTTTGAGGTAAAAAACGAAGATGATCTTTACACCAAATTAAAATTTGCAATTGAGAATAAAGAAAAAACCGAACAAATTGCACAGGCACTTTTTGATGAAGTGACTCAACTATATAACAGGAAAAGAATTCACGAAGTAATATTACATACCTATAACCGTTTATTGCAAAAGCATGGAATTAAATAAGCAACCACATCTTAAAATTTTATTTATAGGCAAAGCCGATGATTTTTTTTCACGCCAGGCTGCAGAATTTATCTTGGTAAATTATCCTTCTGCAAACATCATTTACAGTGTAAGGCATGAACCTTTTCCCCAGGAATTACTTAACTGGAATGGAGATTTGATTATTTCCTATCTCTCCCAGTGGATTATTCCGGAACAACTTTTACAAAAAACCACATTAGCAGCGCTCAATTTTCATCCGGGTCCGCCGGAATATCCAGGCATAGGCTGTACCAATTTTGCTGTTTACAATAATGCAGATGAATTTGGAGTTACCTGTCATCAAATGGTTTCAAAAGTTGATACTGGTGAGATTGTAGCTGTAAACCGTTTCGCTATTTATCAATCTGATACAGTATATTCTGTTACCCAGCGATGCTATTGCCATATCTTAAATATGTTTTATGAAATTTTTTCGCTGATAATAAATGGTGAAAATATACCAGCCTCTACTGAAGTATGGAAGCGAAAGCCTTATCTGCGTAAAGAACTTGATGAGCTTTGCCGCCTAACCCCTGATATGAATATAAAAGAAATAGAGCGCAGAATTAAAGCGACAAATTATTTACAGCCCTGGGCTTTTATGCAGGTTGGCAATGAAGTAATTAAGCTTACTGCAGAGGATATTAAAAAAAAGAATTACTTAGTT
Source organism: Chitinophagales bacterium (assembly GCA_025353485.1). Lineage (GTDB taxonomy): Bacteria > Bacteroidota > Bacteroidia > Chitinophagales > Chitinophagaceae > Ginsengibacter. Next base: position 12,619 of record JANXQO010000090.1, on the reverse strand, counting down.
TTTTTATCCCAGCCAAACCTGTCGTAAGATTTCTACATTTTCCCTTTAAATTGTACAATAACCTGATTGGATTTTCGTTTTCAGTAAGAATTTCATCCAATATCTACTACCATGATACTAATTGGTTACTCAGGTCATTCTTACGTAATAAATGGTATTCTTAAATCCATCGGATTAAAAGCTACCGGTTATTGCGATAACGAAGAAAAAAAATTTAATCCTTTTTCTCTAAAATATTTTCAAAAAGAAACCTCTGACGTAGGCCTTAAAGCCCTTACCCAGGAAGATTTCTTTATTGCGATTGGCAATAATAGTGTAAGAAAAAATATTTATAATAATCTTGCGATAAGAAACTTATTGCCTATCAATGCAGTTCATGCAACATCAGTAATTGATGATAGTGCTGATTTATCCGCTCATGGTATAATGATAGCACCAAACGTAACTATAAATGCATTGGCCAAAATAGGTATAGGCGCAATTTGCAACACCTATTCTATCATAGAGCATGAATGCATTATTGGTGATTTTGCGCACATAGCACCCGGTGCAGTTTTATGTGGCAATGTAAAAGTTGGCGAAAATAGTTTTGTTGGTGCCAAGTCTGTTGTAAGAGAAAATATAACAATCGGTAAAAATGTAATTATTGGTGCCGGTTCTGTTGTTGTAAAAAACATACCGGATAATGTAAAAGTGGTAGGAAACCCTGCCCGGTTTATAAAATATAATTAAGCATCTCTTATCACTTAACTTTACGCCAAATTTATTAAATGAAGGTATTAGTTACAGGTGGCGCTGGTTACATAGGTTCCATTCTTGTAAGGCAATTACTCAATAAAAAATTTAAGGTCCGTGTTTTAGATTCTCTCAAATTTGGGGGAGAAGCATTATATGATGTAATGCTTCATCCGGATTTTGAATTTATTAAGGGAGATATAAGAAACGAAAAAGATATTGATAAAGCCCTCGAAGGTATTGATGCTATTACACATTTAGCAGCCATTGTTGGTGATCCTGCCTGTAAAAAATATAGCGAAGAAGCAAATGAAACTAATTGGAATGCTTCTGTAAGCTTATTTAAAAAAGCTGAAGAAGCAGGCATTAAAAGATTTGTATTTGCCAGTACCTGCAGTAATTATGGCAAGATGGCCAACCCTAATGATTTTGTTATAGAAACTTCAGAGCTTAGGCCGGTTTCTTTATATGCCGAGTTGAAAGTTAAATTTGAAAAATTTTTACTGGAAGAACATAAAGATTCAAATATCTGCAGTACAGCTTTACGTTTTAGCACGGTATACGGATTTTCTCCACGCATAAGATTTGATCTTACAGTAAATGAGTTTACAAGAAATGCAACGATAAATGGTGAACAGGAAATTTGGGGAGCTCAATTCTGGAGGCCATACTGCCATGTAGATGACCTGGCAAGATCTGTAGTGTTAGTGCTTCAAAGTTCTGAAGAAAAAGTAAGAGCCAATGTATTTAATGTAGGCTGTATTTCTGAAAATTATCAAAAAGGAATGATAATGGAAGAAGTGTGCAAAGTAGTACCTGATGTAAAAGTGAATTATGTGCAAAGCACCGAAGACCCAAGAGATTACAGGGTTAATTTTGATAAAATAAAAAATGAGTTAGGCTTTACCATTACAAAAAAAGTACCTGATGGAATAAAAGAAATTTATGCCTTGGTAAAAAGCGGGATAATTGCTGACCCTTTTGAGCAAAAGTTCCGAAATATATAAAAACTCACACCTAACCTCTTCCCAAATGTGAGAGGGATTAGCGGAGCGTACACAACGCTCCGTTTTTTTTTATACGTTTGTAAAAGAAACTGCAAAAAATTCTATGTTACTATTATCCGGACCAAATATATCTGGCAACGAATGGAAATATGTAAAAGATTGTCTGGATACAGGCTGGGTGAGCAGCGTGGGTGCATACGTTGAAAAATTTGAGAAGATGACCGCTGAATTTACAGGGGCAAAATTTGCAGTAGCAACCAGTAGCGGCACTACAGCTTTACACATTTGTTTAATTTTAAATGATATTCAAAGAGATGATTATGTTATTGCCCCAAATGTAACTTTTGTTGCAAGTATCAACGCAATAAAATATACCAATGCCGATCCTATCCTTATTGATGTGGATGAGCACACATGGCAAATGGATCTTGATCTTTTAGAAAAATTTTTATCCGGAGAAACTGAAATAAAAAATGGCAACAGCATTTATAAAAAAGATGGAAGAAAAATAAAAGCCATTATGCCGGTGCATGTTTTGGGTAACATGTGCGATATGGGCCGGCTGTTACACATCTCAAAAAAATATAATCTTATTGTTATAGAAGATGCAACTGAGGCGCTGGGATCTTATTATAAAAATAAACATGCAGGAACCTTTGGGCTGATGGGAACGTTTAGTTACAACGGAAATAAAATTATCACAACAGGGGGTGGTGGAATGATAATTACAGATAATGAGGCTTTGGCAAAGAAAGCAAAACATGTTACCACCCAGGCTAAAAGTGATCCATTTGAATATATGCATGATGAAATTGGATACAATTACCGCCTGGTAAATACAGCAGCAGCAATGGGTGTAGGCCAAATGGAATTGCTTCCGGAGTTTTTAAAACGTAAACGTGAGATCATTGCTTTTTATAAAAAGGAGATGGAAGCGGTAGGTGATATTTCCTTTCAAAAAATTGATGATGATGTGAATCCAAACTGGTGGTTACCTACAATAATGACTGAAAAACAAAAGCAGGTTCTGAAAATTTTGAATGAAAATAAAATGCAGAGCCGGCCTTTCTGGGTGCCTATGAATAAACTGCCGATGTTTAAGAACAATTTGTATTATACAAAAGATGACAGGTCTGATTACATTTACCAAAAATGTTTAAGCATTCCCTGCTCCACCAATATTACCGATGATCAGTTAGCTTCAGTAGTTTTAAAAATTAAAGAGGTGTATTAACTTATAAATTAAAAATGAATTGTATAAATTTTTAAAACGCCTTACAGATATTTTAATAGCCGGGTTAGCATTAATTATCCTCTCTCCTGTATTAATTATAGCAATACTATTTTTATTATTTACGGGAGAACACGAGGTATTTTATTATCAAAAAAGGATTGGTTATAAAAACAAATCTTTTTATATCTGGAAGTTTGCAACCATGCTTAAAAATAGTCCGCAAATTGGTACAGGCCATATCACATTACGCAATGACCCACGGGTTACATGGTTTGGAAAAATTTTACGCATTACCAAGATCAATGAGCTTCCGCAGATCATTAATGTTTTTAAAGGAGACATGAGTATTGTAGGACCAAGACCTTTAATGAATTCCGGTTTTATATTATATACTGAAGAAATTCAAAATAAAATATATAATGTAAGACCGGGAATTACAGGAATAGGCTCTCTCATTTTCAGGGATGAAGAAAAATTAATTTCTGCCTCCGATAACCCGGTAGCAATGTATAAAACAATTTCTCCTTTTAAGGGAGCATTAGAAATGTGGTATCAAAAAAATGCTTCTCTCTATACAGATTTTATGATAATATTTCTTACTGCATGGTCAATATTATTTCCTGATAATACCTTACAGAATAAAGTTTTTAAAGATCTTCCGGCTAAAGAATTTGTAACAAGCCTGCACGTTACACAAGCCTAAGCTTTTTGGAGGGTTTTAAACCCTCCAAAAGTTAACCCAGCTAATAAACTGTTTCAATCCATCTTCCAATTTTATTTGCGGATTATAATTAAGTAATTGTTGTGCTTTGGAAATATCGGCACATGTTACAGGAACATCTCCTTCCTGCTCCGGAAGTTTATTCAAGATGGCTTTTTTATCCAATACTTTTTCAATCGTACTCACCAATTGAGATAATGTAACAGGATTATTATTACCCAGATTGATTATTTCAAAATTTGATTTATCGTATTTCATTGCAGACACAATGCCGTCAACAGTATCTTTTACGAAAGTATAATCTCTAAAAGTATTTCCATCGCCAAAAAAATTAATGGGCTCACCGGTATTTATTTTTCTTGTAAAATTATTGATGGCAAGATCAGGCCGCTGCCTGGGGCCATACACAGTAAAAAACCGTAGTGCAATAAAGCGCATACCATACAATTGGCTATACGTTTTACCCAGCCATTCGCCTGCAATTTTTGAAGATGCATAAGGGCTGACAGGCATCAGGTCTGTATCACTTTCCTTCCATGGATAATTTGGATTTATTCCATACACACTGCTTGATGAGCCAAATACAAATTGCTTTACAAATTTTAGTTTTGCTATCTCTAAAATGTTTTGCAAGCCAACTACATTCACGTGCTGATAAAGCACCGGGTCTTTTATACTCGGCCTTACACCGGCTTTTGCAGCAAGATGAACAACAATATCATAATGCCCATCTAACTTTTCAAATAAATTTTTATCTGTAATATCAGCTTCTATTAATTTAAAATCAGCATTGTTAATGTGTGGCTTAATATTTTTTCTTTTCAATTCAGGATCATAAAAATTATCAAAATTATCAACACAGGTGATAGAGTATTCATTAGTAGCCATTAAAAAATCAATTAAATGACTTCCAATAAATCCTGCTCCACCTGTTATTAAAATATTTTTTTTTGAATTCATTAAACGGTTTTAAAATTTGTGTCTCTTTGAGACTTTGTGTCTTAGCAGCGAATTTTGAACCACTAAGGCTCCAAGGCGCTGATTGCACTAAGAAATTAATCAATGCTTTCTTCCATCCTGTTTAAAAACTCCCAAAGCTCATTCATAGTTTTTATATTCTCTACAATTAATATCCCGTTTCTTCCAACCTGCTTTAATCTTGCTTTGTTGGTTTTTGTTTGAATGAATTTTAAAATTCCTGTGAAAGTTTCGCTTTGAAAATAAGGTGATTCGGGATTGCTTACAAAGAAGCATTTTAAATTCTCGTTCTTCAGCAGCATCTTCTCAAAACCAAGTTCCACAGCAATTTTGCGGCAGCGAACGGTTGTAAAAAGATCTTCTACCTGCGGAGGAATAGTACCAAAACGATCTATCATTTCCGCATGAAAATCATTCAGTTCTTTTTCATTCTCACAATTATCTAATCGTGAATACAGGTTTAATCTTTCCGTAATGCTTTCTACATAATCGTCAGGGATAAGAATTTCAAGATCAGTGTCAATGGTGCAATCTTTTACAAAATCATCCTGCTGCTGAATCTCTTCTTTAAATAATTCTTTAAACTCTTTTCTTTTTAATTCTCTTATGGCTTCATCTAAAATTTTTTGATACATCTCAAAACCAATTTCTGCAATGAAACCACTTTGCTCACCGCCCAATAAATTTCCGGCGCCACGTATGTCAAGGTCTCGCATTGCAATCTGGAAGCCACTTCCAAGATCACTGTATTGTTCTAAAGTTGATAATCTTTTCCGGCTATCTGCAGGTAATGTACTCATCGGCGGAGCCAGCAAATAACAAAAAGCTTTCCTGTTACTTCTGCCAACTCTTCCCCTTAATTGATGCAGATCACTCAACCCAAACTGGTGAGCGCTATTTACCATAATGGTGTTTACATTGGGAATATCTACGCCGCTTTCAACAATATTTGTGCAAACAAGCACATCATATTTTTTATCCATAAAATCAAGAATGGTTTCTTCCAGAGTGTCGCCATCCATTTGTCCGTGTGCAAATGCAATGCTTAAGTCGGGACACAAACCCTGTATCAATCCTTTCATTTCTGCCAACCCATGTACACGGTTATGAATAAAGAATACCTGCCCCCCTCTTTCGGTTTCATAATAAATTGCCTCCCTGATAAAATCTGCATCAAATACATGCACCTCTGTTTGTATCGGCTGCCGGTTAGGTGGTGGTGTATTTATTATGCTTAAATCTCTTGCACCCATTAAACTAAATTGCAATGTTCTCGGTATTGGTGTTGCCGTTAATGTAAGCGAATCAACAGTGGTTCTTATCTGTTTTAATTTTTCTTTAGCTGTCACACCAAACTTTTGTTCTTCATCAATTATCATTACACCAAGGTCTTTAAATTTTACATCTTTACTAAGTAAAGCATGTGTACCGATGATAATATCTATTTTACCTTCTCCTAATTTTTTAAGTGTTTCTTTTTTTTCTTTAGATGATTTAAATCGGTTGATATAATCAACCGTTACCGGAAAATCTTTTAAGCGATCACCAAAAGTTTTATAATGCTGATAGGCAAGAATTGTTGTAGGAACCAGTACTGCGGCCTGTTTTCCGTCAAGACACGTTTTAAATGCAGCTCTTATGGCTATCTCTGTTTTACCAAAACCTACATCACCGCAAACCAATCTATCCATCGGTGATGGCTTTTCCATATCCCGTTTTACATCAACAGTTGCCTTATTCTGATCAGGAGTATCTTCATAAATAAAAGATGCTTCCAACTCCGTTTGCATATAATTATCGGGTGAATGTGCAAAGCCTTTTAAACTTTTTCTTTGTGCATATAATTTTATAAGATCGGTGGCAATATCCTTAACCTGCTTCCTGGTTTTGTCTTTTAATTTATTCCAAACATCGCTGCCAAGCTTATTCATTTTTGGCACTGTTCCTTCCTTACCGCTATACTTACTAATCTTATGTAAAGAAGAAATATTTACATACAACAGGTCTTTGTCTTTATAAACAATTCTTACTGCTTCCTGTATTTTTCCATTGGCATCAATCTTCTGTAATCCGCTATACACACCTACTCCATGGTCTATATGAGTTACATAATCTCCCGGTTGTAATTCACGCAGGGTTTTTAAAGTAAGCGCTTTGTTCTTGCTGAATGCCTGTTTTACTTTGTATTTGTGATAGCGCTGAAATATCTGGTGATCAGTGTAGCAAACCAATTTAAGATCATCATCAATAAAGCCTTCATGTATAGAAGTGGGTATAGGAGTGAACTGTATCTCCGCATTCAGATCAGAAAAAATACTGTGCAATCTTTCTAACTGTTTTGGATTATCAGCAAATAAAAAAATGTTGTATTTCTTTTGCTCAAGCTCTTTTAAATTTTGAATCAGCAGGTTGAACTGGCGGTTGAAAGCCGGTTGAGGACGGATAGAAAAAGCCCCCTGTCCTCCGAAGGGGGAATTTAGATCAATTGTTTCTTTGTTATTTGATAATACTTCTAATGTTGAATGATTTAGATTTTCCTCCTCTTCACTTCGGGAAGGGGCTTTAGTGAAATCCTGCACCGGCACAGAAGTATGTAGGGATGGGCTTTTTCTGCCGATCTCTATTACATGCCGTTGCTTTATTTGTTCTTCTAAAACATTTGACTTTACAAAATCATTTTCGGTAACCGCTGTTTTTTCACTCAACTCGTCATGTTCCTGTTCCTGCAACTTGTGGCTTGTAGCTTGCGGTTTATTTATCTTTTCAATTTCTAAAAATGTTTCCAGGTCTTCTTCCTGCTGAATAATTTTTTCTTTTATAAAATCCCAATCCTCTGTCCATACAACTGTATTCTCCGGTAAAAAATTTAGCAATGAAACTTTTTCTCCACTGTCAAATTGCGTTTCTACATTCGGAATAATATTTACCTGCAATAATTTTCTCTCACTCAATTGATTTTCGGGATCAAAAATTCTTATGCTGTCAATCTCATTACTAAATAATTCTATACGGTAAGGTTTCTCATTACCAAAAGAATAAATATCAAGAATGCCTCCACGTACTGCAAACTGGCCGGGTTCATACACAAAATCAGTTCTCTTAAAACCATACTCTACAAAGCGTTTTAATATTCCATCAACATCAATTGTCTCACCCTGTTTAAAAGAAATAATATTTGATGAAAGTGTTTTTGACAATACAACTTTTTCAAACAACGCTTCGGGATAAGTAATAACAGCACCAACTCTTGCCTCCTGCGCAGCAGTAGAAAATTTAGTAAGGCATTCCGTTCGCAGCATTACATGGCTGCTGTTTAACAGCCGGTAATTTTTTTTTGTTTTAAAAGAAGATGGAAAATAAAATATGTTTAAAGCATTGCTGATATTTTCAATAGTGTTATGAAAATAAGCAGCTTCTTCAGCATCTCTTAAAATAACAAGATGATTAATTTTAGATGCAGCCAGATGATTAAAAACAGAATTAATAATAAATTGGGAAGAGCTTCCCTGCAATCCTGTTAGATGTATTTTTTGCGGTTGGGGCCCCGAAATTATCGGGGCGGGCATACCTATCCTGTTCGCAATTGAAAAAATGCGGGGATCATTCTTATAACTATTCAACAAAACATCCAGGTTCATTCGCTGCGCAAAAATAAGACACATTTTATTACCCTGTAGCGTATTGTCTTCAGGGCTAAAGCCCGGCAGCAATGGGTTGAATCATTAACCCCAGCCTTAAGGCTGGGGTTAATTAAATTACAGTTCCTCACTGGCTTGAGCCCAAGTGTTAGTTATCTATTATAGTTGATGTATGCCTGGATTTATTTTATTGATGACGGGCTACCGGATGGAAACGTAAAACACGCTGAAGGCTTGTGCATGGCTTCTGTGGCGGATTTGCAGTGTACAGCCGGAACATCTGCTGATTAAGAATAATGGATGACAGCCCCTATTTAAAAAAAATTGTATTTTACGATAAATTAATTCTTATGGCGGTTGAACCCTGGCGCACGGGAAAGGTTATTAAAATAGTTGATGAAACCTACAACACAAAACGTTTTTGGATACAGGTGCCGGAACTTGAAAAGTTTGATTTTAAAGCAGGGCAGTTTGTTACGCTTGATCTTCCCGTTCATGAGCAAAAAAATAAACGCTGGCGGAGTTACTCGATAGCAAGCTGGCCCGATGGTACGAATGGTTTTGAGTTACTTATTGTTTTATTAGAAGGCGGCTTAGGTACAATCTATTTATTTAATGAGGTGAGAGAAGGAAGTGAGCTTACATTGCGTGGACCGCAGGGGGTTTTTGTTCTGCCCGAAGCGATTGATAAGGACCTGTTCTTTATTTGCACAGGCACGGGCATTGCGCCTTTCAGAAGCATGCTTAATTATATTCTGTTACATAACGTTCCGCATCAAAATATATATCTCATTTTTGGCGGCAGAACACAAAAAGATCTTTTATATCACGAAGAAATGAAGGTGCTGCAAAGTAATTTAGATGGCTTTACTTATATGCCAACACTAAGCCGTGAAGATTGGGATGGCCGCAAAGGTTATGTACACAGGCTGTATGAAGAGATTTGCAAACAGAATACAGCAGTACGGGAAGGAATGCAGGAATTAAAACCTGCTAAATTTTATTTGTGTGGATGGAAAGCAATGATTGATGAGGCGAAACAAAAAATAACTGCATTAGGTTACGATAGAAAAGCAATTCATCTTGAATTGTATGGATAGTTTGCACGCAAAGGGTGCAAAGAGGTGACAAAAATAAAACTAAAATAAAAAATTATGAGACAACGATCACCATTAAGAGGAATGGCAATTGCATTTTTTGTTATAATAATATCTTTCTGGAATTTTTCCAGGTTAACAGGCAGTGAATGTATAAGAACAATTCACATAGTAACTTTATTAACTGCCGGAGCTGGCATTGGAGTTTTTATTGCCAGTTTGTTTATGTGGCTTAGAAACAAATCATAAAAATTGTGATAGCTTTTAGCACAGGCTTTGCAGTGTTTAATTCACTAAAAATTATTTATGGAAGAAAAACATAATGAATCAACAATTAACCGGCCTGAAGGTGACCGCCCTGTGGATGCTCCGGTTGTAAAAATTGATATTTCTGATTTTATCAGGCGAATTAAAAAAGAAAAGGCATGGGATAAAAATGACCGCAATGCGATAACCGTTTTCAAGAGTGATAAAATGAGTATCATTCTTGTTGCCCTGCATAAAAAAGCAGAAATGACCACAGAGCGACCTGAAAATATTTTTAGTCTGCAGGTGATAGATGGAAAAGTAAAATTACATACTACCGTAAAAACAATTGATGTTAAAGAAGATGAAATGTTTGTTCTTCATGCAAACATTACTTATAAAATAGAGGCAGTAAAAAAATCTATTTTTTTATTAACTGTTGTGGAGTAAGTGTATGAGATTCAAAATATCAAAGAATAGCCATTCCCCTTATTTTTGTCAGGTTTTCTTATCTCATTAAATTTTTCAATTTCCAGGCTCATAAATTTTGCATATTGACTGTACATAAATTTTCTGAAAATAGTGATGTCTTCCTGTTGTCTTGTCTGTATTAGCGATTCAAAATATTCTGATTTATCTTCTTTAAAAACAATGCTCATGGGAAGTTGAAAATATAATTGCAAATAATTCATTAACAGGCGTCTGGTTCTTCCGTTTCCCTCATAAAACGGATGAATAGTTACGAGGTCAAAATGCACATCAAATGAAATATTTATCTGCTCTGCTAAAGAAATTTCATTTAGTTTTTCATTGATCTTACTGCATAGCTTTTTCACTAACTCTTCCACTTTGTGATAGCCTGCAAAATAGCTATTGCCGGCACTAACATTTCCTTTTCTGAACATGCCTTTTGAACTATCAATCTTTCCAAAAACTGTATTATAAATATTTCCTGTCTGCTTTATCACAACTGAATTTATTTGTTGTATAAATTCAGGAGTGATTCTTTTTTTTTCTTTTATGCTATCAATAATAAACAACAAAGCCTTGTGATGATCCTGCACCATAAGGCTATGCAATAATGGTTTTCCTTTGGGAGTAACACCTTCATCTAATAAAAGCCGGGTTTCAACTTCAGTGAGTGTGCTTCCTTCAATAGTGCTTGAATGATGTGTAATAGCATACTGATTGAACTTATCAAAATCAATATTGGCTGACAAGTTGAGAGATTTGAATTTCTCTATTAGTGATATGATATTTTTTTCATCCATACATAAACAGTAAAAGACCTTGAAGGTTTTTAAAACCTTCAATATCTATTCTTCCACTTTTTTACTTACAATTTTTCTCACATCACTTAATGCAATCCTTTCCTGTGCCATTGTATCCCTGTACCTGATGGTAACCATATTATCTTCTTTGGTTTGATGATCTATGGTTACACAAAACGGTGTACCAATTGCATCCATCCTTCTGTAACGCTTGCCTATAGCATCTTTTTCTTCATAAAAACATTGAAAGCTTTGTTTGCAATCGCTCATTACTTGCTTTGCAATTTCAGGCAGCCCATCTTTTTTTATTAAAGGAAGTATTGCCAGCTTAACAGGCGCAAGCTTTGCCGGAATTTTTAAAACCACACGGCTGTCTTCTGTTCCATCTTCTTTATTCCATTTCTCTTCCTGGTATGCAATACTTAAAATGGCAAGTACCAAACGGTCAAGACCAACAGAAGTTTCAACTACATAAGGAATATAATTTCCGTAAGGCTTTCCATCTTCTTTAAGATCGTTATCAAAATATTGTAATTTCTTTTTGCTGAATTGCTGGTGACGGCTGAGATCGTAATCAGTTCTTGAATGAATGCCCTCCAGTTCTTTCCAGCCAAAAGGAAATTCAAATTCTATATCAACCGCCGCATCGGCATAGTGGGCAAGCTTTACATGATCATGAAATTTTAGTTTCTCTGCAGGAATACCAATGCTCTCATGCCATTTTAATCTTTCTGCTTTCCAATAGTTATACCATTCCATCTGTGTGCCGGGGCGAACGAAGAATTGCATTTCCATTTGTTCAAACTCTCTCATGCGAAAAATAAATTGCCGTGCAACTATTTCATTTCTGAAAGCCTTACCTGTTTGTGCAATGCCAAAAGGGATTTTCATCCTTCCTGTTTTTTGCACGTTTAAAAAGTTTACAAAAATTCCCTGTGCAGTTTCAGGACGTAAATAAATGGTATTAGCCTCTTCAGCAACGCTTCCCATTTCTGTTGAGAACATTAAATTGAATTGGCGAATGTCGGTCCAGTTACAGGTTTTGCTGATGGCACATTTTATTTTATTGTCTTCAATTAATTTTTTTAATCCTTCAAAATCATCAGCAGCAATTAATTTTTCCATTGAAGAAATAATTTCATCTGCTTTCTCTTTATCTCCTTCACCTCCTTTATCTCTTAGCTCCTCTGCAAAACCTTCAATCAAATGATCAACACGATAACGTTTATTGCTGTCTTTATTATCTATCATCGGATCGCTGAAACTATCCACATGCCCGCTTGCTTTCCATGTGATGGGATGCATAAAAATGGCAGCATCAATGCCCACAATATTTTCATTAAACTGCGTCATGCTCTTCCACCAATAATCACGAATATTTTTTTTTAATTGTGAGCCATTCTGCCCGTAATCATACACCGCACTTAGTCCATCATAAATTTCGCTGGAAGGAAAAATGTAGCCATACTCTTTGCAATGTGCTATCAGCGCCGGAAAAATATTTGCATCTGCCATAAGGCTGCAAATATAAGAAAACAACTACCCTCTAAATCTCTTCGCCTAGGGCGGAAGACTTTGAAAAGTCATTTTATTTTTTCAAGATTTAATAGACGTCATTGCCAGGAAGAACGACGAAGCAATCTCATAATTACGTTCGCAAGAGTGATATAAGATTGCTTCGCTTTGCTCGCA
>JANXQO010000120.1 GCA_025353485.1 Chitinophagales bacterium | reverse complement strand
TTAAAATAAGACGCTCAAAACCATCTACTATTTGCTGAAAGATGGGTGTGGCCTGTTTGTCGTCAATTTGGAATCTACTGCTCATGCCCTTAGTGTACTAATATAGTAATACACTGTCAAGTGGTCATATTTTGTTGGAATTACCAAGTAAGCAGATTCTACTAACTTTTTAGTAGACATTTACTAATTCTTTAGTAGACTGATCAATATAGGGGGAATCATGGGACCGAAAAGACACACTGATAACGTAAAGCCTCTGACCGAAGTCGAACTTCAACTTATGAGCGTCATTTGGGAACTTGGTGAATGCACAGTCAAGGATGTCCAAGTTGGACTATCTAAAGAGCGTGACCTTGCCTATACCTCAGTTGCCACAATTATGAAGATACTTGAGCAGAAGGGTTTTTTGAAAAGCCAAAAGGCCGACAAAGCTCACACCTATAAAGTTCTTGTTCCCAAAGCTGATTACGAGGCATTGAGCTTGAGACATCTTGCAACCAACCTGTTTGATGGCAATCCGACTTCGATGGTCTCAAGACTTTTGGACGATTCTAAACTCACTAAGGAGGACCTTGTAGCCATTCAAAGGATTCTAAAAGAGAGGTTAAAGTCATGAGTGCCATAATAAAAATATATTTTCAAATGAACCTCTTATTGGCGGGGTCTTATATTTTATATTTATTTACGGCAAAAAGTAAATTTTTAATTCTATACCTGTCTTTACTAATAATTTTCATCGGAGCAATTTATGCAACATCACTATATAAGCCAGAGAAAAGCGTATTTGGTTTTGTAATTGAAAGAGGTCAGGAAGATACAAGAGAAAATGTAGAATTTTATTTTAATGCGGATATGAAAACTAAAGATTGGATTATGGGAAGAGGGATTAACGGTGCATATTATTGCCCGGGGGTAGAAGAAACGCAAATTACAAACTATCGTGATGTTATAGAAACCGGGTATTTACAAATCATATTGAAGGGAGGAATAATTAGTCTTGGATTATTGTTATTAATAACAATACCTGCTGTAATAAAAGGACTTTTTTACTCAAAAAACATTCTTTCTAAAGGTGCAGCAATTTGGATTTTGCTGGCATTGCTTAGTTCCTATCCCACAATAATTCATTCTTTCACTTTACGATACTTATTAGTATGGGTATCAATAGGAATCTGTTATTCAAAACATATAAGAGCCATCCCTGAAAACAAAATGAAAGAATACTTTTAAAGTATAGGATAATCAGTTTTTATTTCTTCGTACTATTAATATTATTTCCTAGAATTATTTCAACAAATAAATTTTCAAATGACTTTACAATACTGCGAATGGAAATTAACTTTTTAACATCGAGAGAAATCTACTTTGCTCTATCGAGATACCCAAGTTTTAATAATAATATTAATAATAATTATGATAACATTTATTAAGGAAAAGTATATTCCGAAAAGTATTTCAAAAAAAGAAGCAAGTGATACAGGCATGGCCTTAGTGCTTATTTCCCTTTTACTCGGATATTATGTAAACATAATTTTCTTTAGAATAGCCATTCCTTTGCTGATAATGAATATGACATTTCCTAAATTTTACTATCCGTTTGCCTTTATTTGGCTCGGGGTAACTAATTTAATAGGCGCTATAGTATCAAAAATTATTTTATCTCTGATATATATTGTTTTTGTAGTTCCTGTTGGGATAATCAGACGCTTAATGGGTAGAGATTCATTAAATCTTACAACATTTAAGAAAAGCAAAAGTTCTGTTATGATAACACGGGACGATAATTTTTCACCTAAAGGATTGGAAAATCCTTATTAACCTAAAATATATGGAATTCTTAAAAGATCTATGGAGTTTTTTAAAAGTGCGCAAAAATTTTTGGTTACTACCACTCATTGTTGTGCTATTAATATTTGCAATATTAATTGTATTTACAGCGGGCTCTGCAATAGCTCCCTTTATTTATACATTGTTTTAATAAAACATTTATTTCATCATTAAATTATAAATCCTTGTCAACATTTATATTAGGTATTTCAGCGTACTATCACGACAGTGCTGCAGCAATAATATGTAATGGGGAAATAATTGCAGCAGCTCATGAAGAACGTTTCACGAGGGAAAAGCATGATGCTTCATTTCCCGAAAATGCAGTAAGATTTGTGTTAAAAGAAGCAGGAATAGAATTTAAAGATTTAGCAGCTGTTGCATTTTATGACAAGCCTTATATTAAGTTTGAACACTTACTCGAGACATATCATTCCTTTGCTCCAAAAGGGTTAGTTAGCTTTCTTTCAGCTGTGCCGATGTGGATTAAAGAAAAGCTCTTTATGAAAAAGATGCTTAAAGACGAGTTCAAGAAATTTGGGAATAATAAAATACCTATTTTATTTCCCGAACATCATTTATCACATGCAGCAAGTGCATTCTATCCTTCACCCTTTGAAGAAGCAGCTATATTAACTATTGATGGCGTTGGAGAATGGGCTACAACTACAATTGCACATGGAAAAGAAAATAGGATCACTATAATAAAAGAATTACGATTCCCCCATTCGATAGGCTTATTGTATTCTGCTTTTACATATTACCTGGGTTTTAAGGTTAATAGCGGTGAATATAAATTAATGGGATTAGCTCCTTATGGCAACCCTGAATCGCCACAAACAAAGGAATACAAAGAAAAAATTTTAAGAGAACTCGTTGATATTAGAGAAGATGGATCAATACTATTGAATATGAAATATTTTAAATATGCGATCGATTTAAAAATGACTAATAACGGGAAATGGACACAATTATTTGGTATACCACCAAGAAATGCAGAATCTGATATAACTCAGGAATATATGAATATGGCATTAGCCATTCAACAGGTTACAGAAGAAATTGTAATTAAACTTGCCAAAACTGCAAAAGAATTGACCAATAGTGATTATCTAGTAATGGCTGGAGGAGTAGCGTTAAACTGTGTAGCCAATGGGAAATTATTAGAGACTGGATTGTTCAAAGATATCTGGATACAGCCTGCTTCTGGTGATGCTGGGGGAGCATTAGGTGCTGCATATTTGGGATGGTATTTATGGAAAGGTGAACCAAGAAACGTTAGCGGGAATATTGATGAAATGAGAGGGGCATTTTTAGGCCCTGAATATGATGATAAAAATATTTTGGGAGTTATAAAAAAATACAATGGTAAGTACACTTACTATGAAAATTTTGATGATCTTACAAAAATTATAGCAGCCAAATTAGCAGAAGGAAATGTAGTTGGTTGGTTCCAGGGAAAAATGGAATTTGGCCCCAGAGCTTTAGGAAACAGGAGCATTTTAGGAGATTCTAGAAATCCGGAAATGCAAAAAAAAATGAATTTGAAAATTAAATACCGTGAAGGATTCAGACCTTTTGCCCCATCAGTTTTGGAAGAAGATATTCAGGAATATTTTATTTTAGACCGACCTTCACCCTATATGTTACTGGTAGTGCCGGTAAAAAATGAACGCCTGAAATCATTGCCTGACGGTTATGAGAAAATGGATCTTTATCAACGCTTATACCATCTGAGATCTGATATACCGTCAATTACACACATTGATTATTCTGCCAGGGTACAAAGCGTAAATGAAAAGGCAAATCCAAAATACTGGAGTTTAATTAATGAATTTAAAAATCAAACGGGTTATGGGTTGCTGGTAAATACAAGTTTTAATGTACGCGGAGAACCTATGGTTTGTACTCCGGATGATGCTTATCGGTGCTTTATGAGAACCGAAATGGATTATTTAGTAATGGGAAATTTTTTATTGGAAAAGGCGCAACAGGAAAAATTGGTGAATGATTCAGATTGGAAACAGGAATTTAAATTGGATTAAAAGTATAGCGATATGAAAAAAATTAATACTATATCTAAACAGAAAAAAATAAAATTTGCATTAGTAACATTTACGCTCTTATTAATATTTCTTTTCGCTATTATGGAGCTGGTCTTATATTTTTTAAAATATGATTCCATCTATTCAAAAATGCAGCGGTTTACTATAGAAAAAGCAAATTGGTGGACGGACGATTCTATTTTAGGGCCAAGATATATTGCCAACCAGGTTAATTCAACAGATTCGATCGAATTTAAAAAAGCAGGTGTTAGCTGGTATTATGATAGGCTAAAGATTGTAAATAATAAAGGTTACCACGACAAGGAAAATTTTAATGAACTTCCCATAGATACAAATTTGTTGCGGATATTATTTGTAGGCGACAGTTTCACATGGGGTGCTTCAGCTGATGTTGACAGTTCATATGTTGATGTGTTTAAAAGAGAATTTAAAAACTCTATGCCATGCGTTGTATGGAATACGGGTATTCCGGCAACGGGTACAAATCATGCTCTTTTTGTTACAAAAAAATTCCTTCCACTTCAAAAGTCAAATTACGTGATTCTGAGGTTTTTCTGTGGCAATGATTTTAGTGATAATCTTATACCTTTCGACC
Source organism: Chitinophagales bacterium (assembly GCA_025353485.1). Lineage (GTDB taxonomy): Bacteria > Bacteroidota > Bacteroidia > Chitinophagales > Chitinophagaceae > Ginsengibacter. The sequence continues at coordinate 17,010 of JANXQO010000120.1, read as the reverse complement.
GCTTAGTCTTTACCAATAAAGCTTCCTGTTTCGATATGTATAAATTTGATGATAAAGTACATACTATTCCAGTTTCTATAAAAGAAGCTTTTAAAAAAGCAACAGGATCAGCACCTTTGAAAGAATTGAACTTTATTCAGAAAATCCTTATTAGAAGCAGAGCTCTTACATTTCTCACAGAAGTAAAAGAAAGGTTATTTAACAAAATAAATGGTTTTAACAAGAAAAAAGTTCAACTTGAGTATGAAGTAACAAAAGACTATCTCAAAGAACTTAATGATTATGTAAAAAAAAATAATGCAGAACTTATTGTGTTACTTATACCCGATCAAACGGATGTTAAGAAGCAAGGAAATTATTATTTGAAGGCAAAAAGAATATTTGAAGATTTAGCTATAAAATACTTTGAAGTTATTAGTTTGCTGTCCCAACAAAACTATATATTAACCAAATACGATGGGCATTGGAATAATAGCGGGCATTTTATTACAGGTCATGCATTGAGCACTTATTTATTACATCTGCTCAAACAAAAAAATCTTAATCAAGATAGTCACTAATTGGAGAAATTTATTTATAAAATTCCATCAGTAGCAAAAATATTATTAACGATACGAATTATGTATCGCAAAGTTTCTACTTCGGAGTTGAATAAGTTTAAAAATTACTGATTCAAAAAAAATCTATTCATAGTCCTTAATTATAACCTGTGAGTCTTATGAATACTCAATGAAAATTAATTTGCCATGGCTTTACCAAAAGTATTAATCATTAATCAGCCATTTAACTACAATACCGGTGGAGGTATAACCTTATCCAATCTTTTTTCAGGTTGGGACAAAAATAAATTGGCAGTGGCTTGTTCTGGTTATTTATTAAATAACAATGTAAATATGGAAATTTGCACTAATTATTATCAACTTGGGTTTAAAGAGCGTAAGTGGGTTTTTCCATTAAAATATCTCAAACGAAAATATTATTCAGGCATAATAAAATGTGATGCAAAATCATTTGCGGACACGCTAAAAACCAAGTCCAAGTTTAGAAGAAAGGTAATAATGGATTATGCGTATCCCATTTTAGATTATATAGGATTAGCAGATGGAGTTTCTAAAACTGAATTGTCTTCGGAGTTATGTCAATGGCTAAACGATTTTGGGCCAGATGTTATTTATGCAGTGGCTGGTTCCAGGGAAGATGTTTTATTTAGCATTATACTTCATTCATACTTAAAAAAGCCACTCATTTTTCATATGATGGATGATTGGCCTTCAACTATAGGCAGAAGAGGGTTTTTTAAAAAATTCTGGAAAAGAAAGGTTGACCAGGAATTTCGAATATTATTAGATAGGTCTAACATTTTAATGAGCATTAGTGATTCGATGGCTTATGAATATAAAATGAGATATGGTAAAAATTTTATCACTTTTCATAATCCAATAAATATAGAATTTTGGCAAAAACATCAAAGAGATCATTATGAACTTACCAATAGCCCAACGATATTATATGCCGGAAGAGTTGGTCTTGGTATCAATAATTCTTTAGAGTTATTTGCCAAGGCCATACAGCAGGTAAATGAGGAATTAAAAATTTGTATAAAATTCATTTTACAAACGCAGGAAAAACCGACATGGAAAAACAATTATAAAAATGTAATACATAACAGTTTTGTTTCCTATAATGATTTGCCAAAAGTTTTCTCTGAAAGTGATTTTCTTCTTTTGCCTTATGACTTCTCGCAGAATTCCTTAAAATTTATCAAATACTCAATGCCTACAAAAGCTCCGGAATATATGGCTAGCGGAACACCCATAATTCTGTTTGCTCCAGAAGCAACTGCAATAGCTAAGTATGCAAAAAAACATAATTGTGCTAAAGTTATAACAGCAAATAACCTGAACGAGATTGCCGCAGAACTTAAAGAATTAATTGTAAATAAAGAGTTGAGAGAACAAATAGCGCAAAATGCAATAAAAGTTGCACACAAAAATCACGATTCAATTGATGTAACCAACCATTTTAGAAAAACCATTATCTCATTGATATAAATTATCTCGATGACGCTTATAAATTAGCAGAAGTTATTGTTCAACTCCGCTGCATTTTTGCCATTTTGGTGTCTTAAAATAAAATTTTTTCAATAATAAATTTATTCTAAATGAAAATTGTTAATCTCATTAATAAGTCCCTGACGAAAATAGGAGCTCAACTTGTAAGGTATCCTGATCACGACTTAAAAAGACGAATGAATTTATTAAAACATTATAGAATTAATAAAGTATTTGATGTGGGCGCTAATATAGGTAGTTATGCAAATACACTGCGCAAGCTTGGCTATCATGGCGATATAATATCAATCGAACCATTAACAGCGGTTTATAATATTTTACAGAATAATGCACAAAAAGACGTAAAATGGAAAACTATAAATATTGCTTTAGGTAGCAAGGATGAAGAAACCTATATTAATATAGCTGGCAATTCTGATAGCAGTTCTTTATTAGAAATGTTGCCAGAACATATAAGTTCTGCTCCCAAATCCTCATATATCGGAAAAGAAAAGATTACTGTCCGTAAATTGGATACCATAATTAGTAATTATTACAATGAAGACGATCGCATCTTTCTTAAAATTGACACACAGGGTTTTGAAAAAGAAGTACTTGATGGATCAATAGAATCTCTTTCCAAAATAATAGGTTTACAAGTAGAGATGTCTTTAATACATTTATACAATGATGGAATTCTTTATTTGGAAATGATTGAGTTTTTAAAAACAAAAGGGTTCCGATTATTATCTCTCGAGAATGTTTTTTCAAACTCTGAAACAGGGCAACTTTTGCAAGTGGATGGAATTTTCTTTAGGTAATGAATTAATTAAAAAGATATTTTTTTGACAAAAATTAAGGTTAAAACATATTTTATTTTTAATTTCTTCCTTTAAAGAATTTGAAATATTAGAGTAATCATATGAAGAAAATTGCCGTTTTATTAACTTGTTATAATAGAAAAGAAAAAACAATTAATTGCTTAAAATCTTTGTACAAGGCAATTGAGATATCTAATCAGGGACTCAACTTTGATATATATTTAGTGGATGATAACTCTGCTGATGGTACATCCCAGGCTGTAAACAAATATTTTCCGCCAGTAATTATTACTAAAGGATCCGGGGATTTATTTTGGGCAGGGGGGATGAGACTTGCATGGGAAAATGCGTTAGCGTCAAATAATGATTATGATTCTTTTTTATTGTTAAATGATGATGTGATTTTAGCCGAGAATTTTATTGTGCAATTAATACAAACACATGAATTTTGTTTGAAGAATAAAGGTCAAACGGGTATTTATGTTTGTTCTACAATTGACCCCGGTAATTCAAAAATTTCTTATGGTGGGGTATTAATTACTAATAAAGGGATTAAGGTTAAAAAAAGCTTAATAAATCCTTCCGATGTTCCGGTATCTTGCTCAATGGCTAATGCTAATATCCTAATGGTAACAAAAGCAGTTGTAAAAAAAATTGGCATTTTCGATTCAAAATATAAACAACAATTTGCTGATTATGATTATACACTTACAGCCTCTGAACGAGGCATTCCGCTTTTGGTTTGCCCAGGAATAGGAGGATATTGTGTAGATGATCATGGAAATAACTGGTTGTCAGCTAATTCTTCTTTAAAAAATCGAATTAAGTTTTTATACAGTCCTAAAGGATTAGGTTACAAGGAACAGTTATATTATTTAAAGAAAAATTTTAAATACCAATTCCCTTATTATTTTAGTATGCTTTGGTTAAAAACAATATTTCCCTTTTTCTGGGATAAATTAAAAAAAACCAGGGCTAAAACTAAGGTGTGATGTAATTGCACATAATGATTTATCATATTTGTGCCAATAAAAAGTAAATAATATTTCCTTATAAATTTGAGAGTTGAATAAACTTATTATAAATGCTGATGACTTTGGATTAAATACTGCAGTCAATAATGCGATTATTGAATCATTTAAAAAAGGGTTTATTAATAGTACAACTATATTGGCTAATATGCCTGGTTTTAATGAGGGTGTTGCACTTGCCCATGAAAATAATATTGTTAATAAAATTGGAATTCATTTAAGCTTGACTGAGGGTGATCCTATAACAAATGAAATCCTTTTAAATGATTTATATAATAAGCATAATTCAGATATAAAAAAATTTAAAAGAAAATTATTCTTTTTATCTAAGAAAGAAAAAATAATAATATATAATGAATTAGCAGCCCAAATTATAAAAGTTAGAAGAGCCGGAATTTGTATTACGCATATTGATACCCATCTTCACACTCATGAAGTATGGCCGATAACACAAATTATTTTTAAGTTGTTACGGGATTATAAAATCCCGTCAATGAGAATTCTTAATAACCTAAATTACCCGGTTAGTAATTATAAGGCATGTTACCGAAAATTTATTAATAAAATAATAAAAATAAAAGGTTTAAATAATTCAGATTATTTTGGAAATCAACCGGAGGCAATCTGGTTATTGGAGAATGATCCAAAGGTTTTTGAAAAAAAAAAAATAGAAATAATGGTTCATCCGGATTATAATGAAAGTGGAGTTATTATTGATAAAGTAAAAGGCAATCAAATAAATTTTGACTACCCGGAAATTGTTAAACAATATTTACGGTCTTAATGAAAGGTATTAGTATTATCATACCAACTTACAATAGGGAACAATTTATTGAGGAAGCAGTCCGGAGCGTATTAGAGCAGGAATATGATGGGCATATTGAGATAATAATATCAGATGACGGTTCATCTGATAGAACTATAGAAATAGCAGAATCTTTTTGTGATAGAGTTATACTTTTGAAAAAACCAGCAGATTGTTTTTCTCAGGGAGTGGCAAGCACAAGAAATAGAGGAATCAGGGTGTCATCACAGCCATACATCTGTTTTTTGGATTCAGATGATTTTTTTCTCCCTGGCCATTTGAAAAAAATTTCCTTAGCCTTGGAGTCTAAATCAGATATGGGTTTTGCATTTTGTCGAATACTTGAAATAAAAGAAGAAAAAGGTTTAAGATTATTTAAAGCCTGGACAAGACCTGAAATCTCCAATAAAGACGTTATAAATCCAGCCGTTTCCGGAAACAATGTCGTATGCACAAATGTCTTTATTTTTAAAAGGTATGTTTTTGATACCGTAGGTATGTTTAATGAAATATTTAAAAATGGAGAAGACAGTGACATGTGGATGCGTATCAGTGAAAAATATAAAGGAACTTTTGTAGATTATTTTGGATGCGTAAGGCGTAAGCATGATTTTTTTCAACTTACAAGTAAACCTAAAAAAATTATTCATAAATATTATTTAGAGGTTTACAAGGGAGCAATTAAAAGATATTATCAATTAGACTTAAAAAATTTTTATAGAATTTATAGGCTTCGAATCTTAGTTCTTAAATATAGTGTAAGTCGCTTAAATTTATTATATGATATTCACCGACTTTATTCAAACTATAGTAATATTTCAAAAACTAATTCAAACGGTTGGTATGAATTATCACATTATCTTGACTAGTTATTTCACTTACACTTATGTAATACTCCTCCAAAAAAGTCATAAACGAATAAACAACATAATTTGAAACAACTAACTCAAAATATAAAAAAGAACGAATTAACCATCGAAGATTTACCTGCCCCGGTTTGTAAAAGTGGTGGAGTTTTAGTGCAAACTATTTATTCTGCTGTGAGTGTAGGAACGGAAGTAATGAAGTTGAAAAATGCAGATATAAGTTATTTTCAAATGGCACGCAAAAAGCCTGAGCAACTTAAAGATGTATTAAATACACTTTCACAATTAGGGCCGGTAGCCACTTATAGAAAGGTAATGAATAAACTAGACTCTCTTTCTGGTTTGGGATATAGCCTTGTTGGGGAAGTAATTGAAGTTGGAAAAAATGTTGATCTTTTAAAGTTAGGAGATATTGTTGCTTGTGGAGGAGCAGGGTATGCTAATCATTCCGAAGTCAATTTTATTCCCAAAAACCTTTGTGCTAAAGTACCTGAGGGAGTTGATTTGAAAGATGCCTCCTTTACAACCATTGCTTCAATAGCAATGCAGGGGTTCAGACAAACCGAATCCCAAATTGGTGAAAATGTTGCAGTGATTGGATTAGGACTCTTGGGCCAAATTCTTGTTCAAATTATCCAGGCAAATGGATGTCGTGCATTTGGTTTTGATATATCTAAAAGCAAATGTGAATTGGCTATTGCAAATGGAGCCTATTTTACAGAGGTAGTATCCAAGACTGATTTTGAAAAAGAAATAAGTGCACAAACTAATGGGTTTGGATGTGATTCAGTAATTATTACTACAGGTACTACGAGCAATAATCCTATTATACTTGCAGGAAAAATCGCAAGAGATAAAGCGAAAATCGTTGACATTGGTATAACAAAGATGGATTTGCCCTGGGATTTGTATTACCATAAAGAATTAGATTTTCGTTTTTCACGATCTTATGGACCGGGTAGATATGATGCCCAATATGAAGAAAATGGGATTGATTACCCTATTGGTCATGTTCGATGGACTGAACAGAGAAACATGATGTCCATTTTACAACTCTTAAAAGATAAAAAACTACTTTTTTCAAAGTTGATTACTCATGAATTTGATTTTGCTGATTCAGAAAAAGCTTTTTTAGAAATTAAAGATGCTAAGGAAGATTATCTGGGTGTAATATTAAAATACAATGCAGATGTTGATAGAAAAACGAGAAAAATTAAGTTAAATAATTCTGTTGTAAAATATGATGAAGTTAATATTGGTATTATAGGGGCAGGTAATTATGCCAGTACTATGTTATTGCCTTTTTTAAAAGGAAAAGTAAATTTTATAGGCATAGCAACCGCTACAGGTATCAATGCAAAAGATAAAGCAAAGAAATTTGGATTTAATTATGCAACCACCGATTATCGTGAAATGCTTTCTGACACCAATATAAATACAGTACTAATTACAACACGACATAACCAGCATGCAAAAATGATTATTGAAGCCTTGGAGAAAGGGAAAAATGTTTATGTTGAAAAACCATTGGCAATATCTTTTGATGAACTAAAAGCAATAGCGAAAGTTTATGCAGATAATAAACAAGTTTTAATGGTTGGTTATAATAGAAGATTTTCAGCCTCTATTCAATATTTGAAAAAGCAATTGAAGAAAAACATTTCTTATTCTATTTATTATCAGGTGAACGCAGGATTTATACCAATGGATAAATGGTATCAATCCTCTGAACAAGGTGGACGAATTATTGGAGAAGTTGGCCATTTTGTTGACACTATTCAATATTTGTTAGATTCCGAACCTATCGAAGTATTTGCTAATACTACATCCGTTGAAGGGATGCCGGAACAAGACAATACCTTCCTTACCATTAAATTTAAAAATGGTTCTTCTTGTGTTATAGCATATTTAGCTGATGGTGATAAAAAATATCCAAAAGAAAAGATATACATAACCGGGTATGGAACAAATATTGAATTTGATAATTTCAAATCTGTAATAGTTTTTCAAAATGGAAAGTCATCTAAAAAAAATTTTTTTATGATAGATAAAGGACAAAAGGAAGAAATGCTCGAATTATCAAATTCGGTTAAGAGTAATGGTAATCCTATTCCTTTTACGTCGTTAATACTTAGTTGTTATACTACTATCTTAGCTGTTGAAAGTATAAAAACAAAAAAAACTTATCCTGTATTTATTGAAGATGTTTATGATTAGTTGTGGCTAAAGTACTAATGCATTAATGGTGGCTGCAATTGAAGTGTAAGCTCCTCCAACGTTCGTACATTTAAAAGCTGAATAAATTTCTAACTTTAAATGGATAATTATGAAAAAAACAAGATTCACCGAAACACAAATTGTAAAAGCAATTATTTTTTAATAAAAAAAGATGTTGGATCCTTTTTTAAACATCCAGAATGGTTAAGTGGTATATTAATCGACTAAAAACAATGTCTTCCGCAGAAATATTATACAGAGGTAAGCAATATGCACAAAAAGAAAGGGAAAAAAGAAACAAAAAATTATTTCATCAACATCAGGATTTTGACAAAATTTTTACTGAGGCTATAAAACACGTTGATGGATCCCCAATGCCTGTTAATCTGACTAATCAATTTCACCGTTATACAACTTTTGAATTTTTTGGTCAAATTATCAATCTTGAAAATGAAATTGATTGGCATTTTGATCTTCAATCCGGTAAAACATTTCCTCTTAAGTTTTCTAAAGACATAGATATTCGTTCTGGTGAATATGGTAACGCTAAAATTGTTTGGGAAATTAACAGGTTACAATTTTTATTGCCCTTAGCTGTTAAATACAGGTTGACGAATGATAATGTGGATTTGCAGCATTGGATGTCTTTAATGAAAAGTTGGGTAAGTAAAAACCCTTATTTAAACGGTATTAACTGGTATAGCAATATCGAAATCAATATAAGGTTAATAGTATGGTACTTCTGTTGGCAAATATTATGGGTTGATGACAGATTAAAAAAAAATGATGAATTCATTTGTTTTACCAAAGAAGTATGGTTGCCAACAATCTATGATCATTGTGTGTTTAGTAAAAACAATCCCTCAAAATATTCTTCCGCAAATAATCATTTAATTGCAGAATACAGCGGTTTGTTTGTTGCCTCTGTTTGTTGGCCATTTAAAGAAGCTGTTGAGTGGAGTTTATATGCAAAAAATGGATTAGAAAAAGAGATTATTAATCAACATAGTGAAAATGGAATAAATAGAGAAGAGGCTTCAGAATATATACAATTTATCACAGATTTCTTTTTAATACCATTTGCTGTTGCTGAAAAACATTTAATTAATTTTAGTGAAATCTATAAAACATACCTCCATAACATTTGTCAATATATAGTAAACTTATTGGACGTAAAAGGTGGATTTGCAAAGTATGGCGATGAAGATGATGGCAAAGTATTAGTAGTAAGCAATAATCCACATTTCAATAATTTTTTATCTATTTTAATTTCAGGAGCTATTCTTTTAGAAGAAAAACAATTCAAAAAAATCAATAACGAATTTGATTTTAAAAATTGGTTGTTATGGGGGGATAAAGGCAAAAAGATTTACGATAATTTGGAGAATAGTAAAGATGAGTTGAAAAGTTATTTTTACCGGGATGTAGGTCATTTTATTTTTAAAAAAACGTATACGGCAGATTTTAATAAAGAAATTTATCTTCATTTTGATGCCTCACCATTAGGCTTTCTTTCCCTTGCGGCTCATGGTCATTCGGATGCTTTGTCGGTGATTTTAACGCTTGACGGTAATCCTATTTTAGTAGATGCAGGTACCTATACTTATCATACAGAAAAGAATTGGAGAAAATATTTTGTTAGTACTATTGCACATAATACAATTAGTATCGATAGTATTAACCAGGCTGAATACATTGGCCCAACCATGTGGCTAAAACATTATGATGTTGAAATTTTAAATGCTGTGCAACAACCAGATGTAGAAATTGCAATTGCAAAACATTCTGGCTATAACAGAATTAATTGCTCTCATGAAAGAAGGGTTGAATTTACCCGGGAAAGAGAATTATTTGTTATCACTGACGAAATAACCGTAAATAATGAATCACATAAAATTTTTCAGCCCTGGCATTTACACCCTGAAGTAATTGTGGAAAATATTAATAGCCATACTTTTATTTTGCAACATCCTAAGGCTGATAGAAAATTAAAAATTGAACTTAGCCAACTATTAAATATTAACGTTATTAAAGGACAAACCAAGCCCATAATGGGATGGTATTCTCCCTCTTTTTTAAAAAAAGAACCTACCAGTGTTTTTCAGGGGTCTGTTGAAACTAATGGATCTCAAAAAGTAATTCTTACAACCTTTTTACAAATAATTTAGTTTTAATTATGGATATAAGTATTTTCGGATTAGGATATGTTGGATGTGTAAGCCTTGGATGTTTAGCAAAAAACGGGCATAAAGTTATTGGGGTAGATGTAAGTGAAACTAAAGTAAAACAAATCAATTCTGGCCTTGCAACTATTATTGAAAAGGATATTGATGTTATTATTAAAGAGGAGCATTTTAAAGGAAATATATCTGCCACTACAAATTTTATTATTGCGATCCAAAAAACAGAAATTTCAATAGTTGCCGTAGGTACGCCTTCAAGTGCAAAAGGCCATTTAAATCTTAATTATATTTTTAAAGTGGCAGAGCATTTGGGCGATGCTTTACAAAAAAAAGATTCGTTTCATACAATAGCTATTCGTTCAACAGTTTTTCCCGGTACCATTGAAAAATTTGAAAAAATTATAGAAACAATTTCGGGTAAAAAAAGAAATAAAGATTTTGCTGTAGTTTCTAATCCCGAGTTTTTGCGGGAAGGAACCGCAGTTTATGATTATCATCATCCACCTCTAACATTAATTGGATCCTCCAGTAAAGAAGCTGCAGATAAAATTGCATCATTATACAAAAATTTGCCGGCAGAAATTGTGATAACTAATGTTGAGGTTGCCGAAATTATGAAATATGTAAACAATACTTTCCATGCTCTAAAAATTGCTTTTGCCAATGAGGTTGGAAATATTTGTTCTGCAATGAAAATAGATTCTCATAAGGTGATGGAGATATTTTGTATGGATAAACAACTTAATATTTCTCCTTACTATTTTAAACCAGGATTTGCGTATGGTGGATCTTGTTTGCCTAAAGATTTAAAAGGGCTGCAAACATTAGCACATGATCTTTACATAAAAGCCCCTGTAATAGAAAGTATAGATAAAACTAATAATCTGCAAATTTCAAGGGCACTTGAAATTATTCAAAACATAGGCAAAAAGAAAATAGCTTTTTTGGGATTGAGTTTTAAAGCAGGAACGGATGATTTAAGAAATTCTCCGGCGGTTACAATTGTTGAAACTTTATTGGGAAAAGGTTACGAGGTGCAGATATATGATAAGAATGTACATCTTTCAAATTTGACAGGCACTAATAAAGACTATATTGATCTTCATATACCTCACTTATCAAAACTTATCGTTAATAATATTATTGATTTAGTGGATAATGCTGATGTGGTAGTAATTAATAACAATGAAAAAGAATATGTAGATACTCTTTTAAAAACAAAATCTTCGGCGGCATTGGTTGATATGGTTCGTTTGCCACAACAAATAAGAAAACGAAATAATTATTATGGAATTAACTGGTAAAAATTAAAATATAAACAGGACATATTTGTAAAAGGAGTTAAGTATAATTAGCTCCTTTTTTTATTGCTTTAATTCATGAGGTAAATATTTTATTATAGTTATTTTTGTCTCTTATCATTTTTTAAGAATTTCTTAAAGTAGAAATATTAAGTACCCCTTGAAAGACTTTTCAAATAAACATATCTTAATCATCGTAGAAAACCTCCCTGTTCCTTTTGACAGGAGAGTATGGCAGGAAGCTAATAGTTTAAAAGAACAGGGAGCTTATGTCTCTATTATTTGCCCGAAAATGAAAGGGTATAATAAATCTTTTGAGAAGATTAACGGAATTGATATTTACCGTCACGCTTTAACAGAAAGAAAAGGTGTAATAGGATATTTATTAGAGTATTCAACAGCCTTGTTTTGGGAATTTACTTTAAGTTTAAAAATATTTTTTAAAAGAAGATTTCATGTAATTCAGGGATGCAATCCTCCTGATTTAATTTTTATTGTTGCTCTTTTCTATAAAATTTTTGGAGTAAAATATGTTTTTGATCATCATGATATAAACCCTGAATTATACATAGCCAAATATGGGAAAAAAGGCTTCTTTTACAAGTTCCTCATTTTAATGGAACGTCTAACTTTTGCGACCGCTAATTACAGTATTGCTACCAATGATTCATATAAAGAAATTGCCATTAAACGTGGTAAAATGTCACCAGGTAAAGTTCAGGTTGTTCGTAGCGGACCAAAGCTTGATCGCTTAAAAATTACTGCAGGAAATATAAAATATAAAAAAGGCAGGAACTACCTGATCGGTTATGTAGGAGTAATTGGTGAGCAGGAGGGATTGGATCTTCTTCTGGAATCGGTTAAATTTATTGTTGCAAAGCGCAACGATGTTCAGTTTGCAATTGTGGGAGGTGGAACCGAACTACCTGCCATTAAAGAATTAACTAAAGAGATGGGTATAGAGGATTATATTGATTATTATGGCAGAGTTGATGATGAGACCATGATTGATATTTTAAATTCGGCGGAGGTTTGTGTTAATCCGGATAGACCAACTGAGATGAATAATCTCTCTACTATGAATAAGATTATGGAGTATATGTCTTTAAAAAAATCCATTGTTCAGTATGACCTGAAGGAAGGAAGAATTTCAGCTCAAAATGCCTCCTTATATGCAATTAATACTTCTCCAAAAGATTTTGCCGAAAAAATTATTTGGTTATTAGACAATCCATCAATAAGAAATGAAATGGGGGAATATGGGTATAAAAGAGTTTTGAATGAATTATCGTGGGAATTTGAAAGTAAAAAATTGATAGAGTTTTATAAAATAATTTTGAAAATAAAACCTTTGTGAATTAAACATTTCCACATTAATAATATTCATGGCAGCGGTTACATCACTATAATTTCAAAATAACTCAATTCAACTTTATTAATTTTATACTTTGTTTTTCCTTATCAGTGAAATAGACAGTTATTGCGTAAGAACCTTTAGGTAGATTACTCATGTTTATTTTCTCTTTGATATTGTTCACTCCTTGATTTAACTCATTCTTATAAATTACCTGATTCTGCATATTGGTTATAATAACCAGGAGCTTTGAGCTTGCCTGTGTTGTATTGATTTCCAATGTTACTATGTCAATCACTGGATTTGGATAGACCTTTATAGTATTGCTTTGTACGCTAACATTAGTCCTTGGCACATCTACAGCCACAAATACCGTATCCCTTCCGGTTGCACCATTATTATCGGTTACTGTAAGTTCAAATTTGTAAGTTCCTGCAATCAAATTATTTACTGCAGTTGCCGAATCATTTGGAGATACTATTCTACTAACCAAAGGCCCGGAAATTTGTTTCCATGCATATCCCACAATGCTTCCATCAGCATCGGTTCCGCTCCCCTTTAATGCAACAATATTGGTTGGTAATACTATAGTTATATCTTGCCCAGCATTAGCAACCGGGGGGATGTTAGATGCGGCATTTACTGTCACCTCTATAGTGTCTGTCCCTGTAGCCCCAAGATTATCAGTAACTTTTAATTCAAATTTATATACTCCCTGAATCAATCCTGATATTGTTGTTATAGCTGTGTTAGCAGTAGTGATTAGGCCTGGAGCCGGACCTGATATCTTTGTCCATAAATAGGAAGATATGCTTCCATCAGTATCTGCCCCGCTTCCGTTTAATAAAGCAGTGTTTGTTGGTAATGTAATTGTTTGATCCGAACCTGCATTAGCTATTGGTGAAATATTGCCGGCAGCATTAACTGTAATCTGAACCGTGTCAAAACTTGTAGCTCCAAGATTATCGGTAACCTTTAATTCAAATTGATAAACACCCTGAACAAGTCCTGTTACTGATGTAGCTGTAGAGGAAGCATTAGTGATTATGCCTGGAGCCGGACCTGATATCTTTGTCCATAAATAGGAAGATATAGATCCATCCGCATCTGCTCCGCTTCCATTTAATAAAGCAGTATTTATTGGTGATGTTATTGTTTGATCTGAACCTGCATTGGCTATGGGTAAAATATTTCCGGCTGCATTAACTGTTACCTGCATTGTATCTGTTGCTACTGCCCCATTGTTATCGGTAACTTTTAATTCAAATTTATAAACACCCTCGACAAGTCCTGTTACTGATGTTGCTGCAGAGTTAGGATTGTTTATTGTGCTTAAAGATGGGCCTGATATCTTTGTCCAATTATAGGAAGATATAGATCCATCCGCATCTGCTCCGCTTCCATTTAATAAAGCAGTGTTTGTTGGTAACGTTAATGTTTGATTAGTTCCTGCATTGGCTACAGGGTTAATATTAGCGGCAGTATTTACAGTTACTTTCACGGTTACTTGCATTGTGTCAAGACCTGTAGCTCCAAGATTATCGGTAACTTTTAATTCAAATTGATACACTCCCTGCACCAATCCTGTCACTTTTGTTGAAGGAGAGTTTGCATTTTTTATTGTAGCTGCAGAAGAACCAGAGATCATTCTCCATAAATAGGAAGATATGGTTCCATCTGCATCAGTGCCACTTCCTGAAAGATTTATAGAATTCTTTGGTAAAGTAATAGTTTGATCAATTCCTGCATTAGCTATCGGTGAAATATTTCCGATGGCATTTACTGTTACCTGCATTGTATCCATTGCTGTTGCACCGAGGTTATCGGTAACTTTCAATTCAAATTTATAAATACCCTGAACCAGTCCTGTTACTGATGTAGCGGCAGCATTAGCATTGATTATTCTGCCTGTAGCCGGACCTGCTATCTTTGTCCAGTTATAGCTTGATATGCTTCCATCTGCATCGCTTCCGGTTCCAATTAACGAAACGGTGTTTGTTGGTAATAATATCGTTTGATCCAGACCCGCATTAGCTATCGGTGAAATATTTCCGGTGATATTTACAGTTACCTGCATTGTATCTGATGCTGTTGCTCCATTATTATCCGTAACTTTTAATTGATACTGATAAACACCCTGTACCAATCCTGTTATTGTTGTTACGGCAGCATTAGCATTGGTTATCGTGCCTGTAGCCGGACCTGATATCTTTGTCCAGTTATAGGATGATACGCTTCCATCTGCATCGCTTCCGCTTCCACTTAATGAAACTGTATTTGTGGGTAATATTATTATTTGATCCGGACCTGCATTAGCTATCGGTGAAATATTTCCCGTGATATTTACAGTTACCTGCATTGTATCTAATGCTGTTGCTCCATTATTATCTGCAACTTTTAATTGATATTGATAAATACCCTGTACCAATCCTGTTATCGTTGTAGCGGCAGAGTTGGCATTGGTTATCGTGCCTGTAGCCGGACCTGATATCTTTGTCCAGTTATAGGATGATATTGTTCCAGTACCGCTTGGTGTTCCGCTTCCGTTTAGCGAAGCAGTATTTGTTGGTAATGTTGTTGTTTGATCAGGTCCGGCATTTGCTGTTGGTGAAATATTTCCGGCAGCATTTACTGTTACCAGCATTGTATCTCTTCCTGTAGCTCCAAGGTTATCGGTAACTTTTAATTCAAATTGATAAAGCCCTTGTACTAATCCTGTTACTGTTGTAGCAGCAGAGTTGGCATTGGTTATTATGCCTGCAGCCAGACCTGATATTTTTGTCCAGTTATAGGATGATATGGTTCCATCTGCATCAGTACCGCTTCCGTTTAGCGAAACTGTATTGGTAGGTAAAGTAATAGTTTGATCTGTGCCTGCATTAGAAACCGGAGCTGTATTTCCTCCACCTCCGGATATTGCACCATTCTTTATCAGTACTGCTGATGTATAAGGAGCAAGGGTTATTGTCCCATTATATGTAACCCCTTTTGCATCCATGTAATTATACGGTAATGAAATTGTCTTTGGTGATGCCGTTTCATTATATTCAAATCTTAAATCGTTAACGTCTGTTATTGTTTTTGGAGATTTTTGTGTATTAATATCAAATCCTGAAAAAGTCCTCCATCCTGCCAGATCATATAGTTGTCCAGTATTACCACTTCTGAATGTCAAGTTATCATCTATTGGTCGTAAACTGTTATTGTGGTCAATAACACCGACATTAGTTCCTATTCCTCCTGGGTCATGTATTACTTCGCATAAATCACTCGAATTTTTTGCAAAGAATATATTGTTTTGTATATTATAGTTCTTAATGGTGGTATCATAATTATTACAATAGAAGCTCCATTCAGTATCAAAAGTGGTATTATTCTGTATCGTTAGGTTATGTCCATTATGTGAATGAATACCTGAGTACGTGCAGTAAGCAATATTATTGTTTAATACCTGTATCCCGTCGGATTCATTATCCAGGTAAATACCCATAGCCGCTTTCCATGATGAGCTTGGAGATAACCCGCCTAAGTTATGTGCGGAATGTAAAATTGTATTGTAAGAAACTACCCTGCCTGTAGCACCTCCATCATTATAGGTATAAATTCCACCACCATCATCTTTAAGAATACAGGAGTTATCAATAAAGTTGTGTTTTATTTGTACATTACTGCCTCTGAAATAAATACCATTATATCCTGTATTTTGTACAGTATTAAATTCAACAAGAGACCCTGCGCCGTATGAAACTATTCCATCTGAGCTAATACCATTACCTGCCATACCCTCAAAAAGTGCTGTATTTTGTACTGTATTATTAGTTATGGTAGCATTTATAGATTCCCCAAATAACCATATCGAATTATTATTACAGTTATTGAAAGTGCAGTTATTAATTAACATTCCATCTGAATTTTGACCCGCACCCCAATCGGAGCAAAATATATGATTATAATTAAAATTGAAATCACAATTTGTTATTCTTGCATGAGTACTTCCTCCCGGATAGATAGCAGTGTAATTTGCCCCTGTAAATTGAAGATTATCAAATGATATATAATTTATATGAATAAAATAAACAAGATAATCCTGTGATGCAACCTTTACATTTACGGGCTGTGATGTACTATACACCCTTATTTTTTTAGTATTCGGGTCAAAATACCACTCATTTTGAGTGTCTAATGTTCTTGCATCATTTTGTATAAAGAATCCAAAATCCTGCTGTGGCGTATAATTAGGGTCTGCTGCGAAATTTATAATGCTTCCTGATGCTGATGTTATTTGTGTTTTGTCTATAACATAATGTTCTTTCCTGATAACAACATCTGCCCCTGTCCAGTTAGTTACCCCTGCATTTAGAGAACTACTTGTTATAGATGT
>JANXQO010000003.1 GCA_025353485.1 Chitinophagales bacterium | reverse complement strand
TAAACGGCCAGGAATACATTGATCTCATCGGAGGCATAAGTGTTTGTAATATTGGTCACCGGCATCCAAAAGTTATTGAGGCGATTAAAGGCCAGCTTGATAAATATCTGCATGTTATGGTAAATGGTGAGTTGGTTCTATCACCGCAAACTGCTTATGCAAAATTGCTCACTGATAATTTACCTGCGTCGCTTAATTCAGTTTTTTTTACAGCGTCCGGTACAGAGGCAACAGAAGGAGGTATGAAACTGGCAAAACGTTTCACCGGAAGAACACAAATAGTTGCTTTTAAAAATTCTTATCATGGAAGCACACAAGGCTCGTTAAGTATAATGGGAGATGAGTATTGGAGAAATTCTTTCAGACCTTTATTACCTGATGTATTGCATTTAAACTTTAATTCTTTTGAAGATTTAGAATTAATAACAGTAAGAACAGCATGTGTAATTGCAGAAACCATCCAGGCAGAAGCCGGAGTAATTGTTCCTGAAAATAATTGGTTAAAGGCATTAAGAAAAAAATGTGATGAAACGGGAACGCTTTTAGTGCTTGATGAAATTCAATGCGGTTTCGGACGCAACGGAACCCTGTGGGCATTTGAACAATTTGATGTTATACCTGATATTCTTTTGCTGGGCAAGGCGTTAGGCGGCGGTATGCCAATGGGAGCTTTTATTGCAGATAAAAAACTAATGGATTGTTTAACCAATAATCCTGTGCTTGGTCATATCAATACATTTGGTGGTCACCCCGTTTGTTGTGTTGCAGGCTTTGCAGCAATGAATATTTTGCTTGATGAAAAATTAATCGATTCAGTAAAAGAAAAAGAACAGTTATTTCTTTCTCTTCTTTCTCATCCCAAAATAAAAAATATAAGAAGCAAAGGATTAATGATGGCAGTAGAATTTAAAAATGCTGAAGAAAATAAAAAAATTATTAATGCTTTATTGCAGGTGTCTGACAACTTGAAGTCGCCTGACACCTCACCCTCTGTGTTTACTGATTGGTTTTTATTTGCTCCTCAATGTTTACGAATAGTGCCTCCCCTTATCATTTCAAATAATGAAATTAAAAAGGCATGCAACATTATTATTACATGCCTCGATAAATTATAGATCAAAAATTATTCCTTTCTGAATTCGTAGTTTTTTAAATTACGGCTATCAAATTCCTGTTTATTACCATAAGGTCCCAGGTATTTTGCACTACCAAAAGCCAATACAGGGAAGAAAACAAAACCTAATAATATTAAGCCCACAGTAAAGGCTTCATCTTTTCCGAAGCTTTTAGAAAGCATGTTATATGTCCAGATAAGAAAGACAAGATTTAAAAAAGGGATAAATATTAAAATCAACCACCATCCCGGTTTACCCACAATTTTTAAAAGTATATAAAAATTATAAAAGGGAATAAGGGCCTTCCATCCGGGCTGCCTTGCTTTTTCAAATACTTTCCACCATGCGATAATTACTATTAAAAAAATGAGACAGTATACAACCCACACAGCTGCGGGTATTGTTCTAAATAGATTTCCGTACATATAGAGTTAGTTTAATTGGTTAATTAATATATTTATTAAACATAAAGTAATTCTTTGAAATATCAATCTCATTCATTTACTTTGTAATTCAAAGCACTTTTTATGCACACACAAAACGAATCTCTGCAGGATTTGCAGCACATCAAAAAAATGATGGAACGAAGCACTAAGTTTAGTAGTGTGAGCGGATTTAGTGCAATTGCTGCAGGTGTTTGTGCAGTAACGGGTATCTGGTTCGTTGTACAGGCAATAGCAAAATGGATGCGAAACAATATTGGAAATTTAAATGTTGATAAGGATGATCTTGCTACTCAGTTACTGTTGATTGCTATTGCAACATTTGCGGCGGCAGCAATATCATCCTTTATTTTTATTTATCTGCGATGTAAAAAACTTGGCATTCCTGTTTTGGGTATGTCTGCAAGAAGAGTATTCATAAACATTATTATTCCTTTGTTTGTTGGTAGTTTATTTGTTTTCCGTTTAGCCACCTCAGAGGCATACGAATTAATTGCACCTGCCTGTTTAATTTTTTATGGGTTGGCATTAGTGAATGCATCCAAATATACTTTGGACGAAATCAGATATCTTGGATTTACTGAACTGTTTATTGGGATTATGAATTTATGGATAGTAGGATATGGTTTAATTTTTTGGGGAATAGGATTTGGGTTAGTTCACATCATTTACGGAATAATTATTTGGTGGAAGTATGAGAAAAATGGTATAAATGAATAACCCTATAGAAAATCTTAATAAAACATTTGACAGTCGTGTTCGCCTGGGTATAATGAGTACGCTTATGGTTAATGATGAAATAAATTTTAATGACCTGAAACAACTTATTGCAGTAACAGATGGTAACCTTGCTTCACATATAAAATCTCTGGAAGAGAACGGTTATGTAAAAGTGAATAAGGGATTTGTTGGCAGAAAAACAAATACCACATACGCAGTTACCAAGGCAGGCGAAAAAGCTTTTCAGCAACATTTAGGGGCATTGGAGAAGATGATCAAAACAATGAAATATTTTTTTTTGTATTTATACTTTGAAACTCAAAGTGAAATTAATTTTTTAAAACTATGTCCAACTAATGTGGGCTAAAGCCCTGCAAAGAGTTTGTACTATAACCCCAGCCTTAAGGCTGGGGTTAATGAAATACTGTACTGCAGTGGGTTTTAGCCCAAAAACAAACGCTTTAATTCGGACAATAACATTTTTTTAAATTAAAATTTATATTATGCAA